>OMRU01000158.1 GCA_900313465.1 uncultured Clostridia bacterium | reverse complement strand
TTGACTGCTCGTTTCGACATCCCGTTTTATTGTTTACACCTGACTTTGGGACGGAAAGAACCATCCATGCAGCGTCCCCGTAGCATCCCTGCGGCATACATGTCCGCCCGCATTCTCATCTAACTCATTGTAATTTTTTGAGCCAATGCATTTATCCTCTGTTGAATAAAAGGATCATTAATTTGAGTTTGAAGGTCAAATCCTCCGTTTTGCTGCTCTGCAAGATTATTTTTTACTCTTAAGACAAAATCCTCATCATAGGAGAATTCATTCAAGGCCTTATTGAAGACCAGCTGGATATTTTCAAATCCATAAGCAGAGACAACTTCAGCCAATTGTTCTGGAGTCTGCTTTTCTGATAAATCGTGTGCTCTGACACCAATTTTGATTTCCATTATACTTTTCCTCTCTGATAATTATAATAATATGGATACATGAAGGGGGACTATGATGATTTCCTTATCTTATTTTAAAGACAGTCAAGAATTTACTGTCTCAACCTACGAAGAACTTCTCACCTTATGCCAAAGACTGAGAGCTGACCATCCAACAACGCCATATACAATCTACATCAAGGGCAGCACCAAAGAGATCAACAACATCAAGTTCACATTTGATTACTTCAGAATCATTTCTGTCGATCACGAACTTGATTCTACCCTTTATGCCAAGATGCTCGATGAGAAAGGAAACGAACTGACCACCTGGAAAACCGCTGCCTTGAAAATCACCGGTTCTCATAATATCTTTGTCAATCTGCATGTTGCCAATATCGCTAAGCAGCCGGAAGTCAAAGGACAAGAGGTGGCTGTAGGTGTCTATGGCGATGACAACTTATTCATCAACTGCCATTTCGTCTCCACTCAGGATACGCTTTTTGTCGGCCCATTACCGGATGATCTTTGCACCAGATATATCGACTTCCTTCCGCAGGACGAAAGATATTTTGATGGCAACACCACAAATTGTTTCTCGCATTGTTGCATTGAAGGAACGGTAGATTTCATCTTTGGCGCAGGTAGAGCCATCTTTGATAATTGTAAGTTGATTACCCTAAATGATAAACGCGGAGAGACGTATGTGGTCGCCCCTTCCCATTCCTTGAAGGACACCTTTGGTTATCTTTTCTACCAGTGTGAGTTTATAAAAGAAGAAGGTGTCAAAGATAATAGCATCTATCTAGCCAGACCATGGCGTGATTACGGCAAAGCCGTCTTTGCCTATTGTCGCTATGATAGCCACATCTCTTCCTTAGGCTTTTCAGACTGGTCTGATGTCAATCGTACTCGCACGGCTCGCTTTGAAGAATACCCAAGGCAAAAAGATCGTGTCTACTGGACATATAACAAAGAAGGTTCTGAACTACCTGAATTCTACACCAAAGCCGTCTTAGAACTAAGAAACAGCTTATCTTAATGAAAAGCCCGCATGGAATGAACCTGCGGGCTTTTTGAATGCTAATTATCTCTGGAAGTACTTCAAGGCGTTGTTGTAAGAGATATCTTCAACAATCTTACCCAAGGTCTCTTCATCATTTGGATATCTGCCAGCTAAGACAAGGTTAGCTAAGAAATTACACATTTCTCTTCTGAAATAATCATGTCTTGGATAGCTTAAGAAGGATCTGGAGTCGGTAAGCATACCGATGAAGCAGGAAATAAGACCGTCATCGGATAACTTTCTCATCTGGGCATCCATGCCATCGAAGTGATCATTAAACCACCAGGCAGTACCCATCTGAATCTTACCTCTCATGCCGCCCTGGAAGCAGTTCTTCAAGGTAGCAAGAACGATGTAGTCCTTTTCGTTGAGAGTGAATAAGACAGTCTTTGGTAATTCATCGGTCTCATCAAGATCATTCATCAAAGCGGAAAGCTTTTCAGCAAAATCTTTATCCTCAACAGCATCATAACCGGTATCAGCACCGATTCTCTTATAGTTGCGTAAGGAATTATTTCTTAAGGCACCAATATGATATTCCTGAACCATATTGTACTTGTGATAGGCTTTGCCTAAGTGAAGCATGATATAGCCCTTGTAGATATCTTCTTCTTCAAAAGTGACCTTTTCACCCTTCAAGCCCTTGAGGAAGACAGCGTTAGCTTCTTCATAGGTAGCCTTCTTGTAGTGAACAACATCTAAAGCGTGGTCAGAAGCAGTGCAGCCGTGGTTGACAAAGAATTCAAGTCTTTCATCCAAGGCTTCAAGCATGGTCTTCAAATCCTTGATGTCTTTGTTGGTGACCTTGGCTAACTGTTTGATCCATGGAATGAAGGTATCTCTTTCCACGTTGATGGCCTTATCCGGTCTCCAGGCTGGGAAGACTTTGGTCTTCAAGGTTTTATCCTTGGCCATGACTTCATGCCAATGTAAGTCATCGACTGGGTCGTCGGTGGTGTAGACGGTGGCAACATTGTTGATTTCCATCATCTTTCTGGCAGACATGGTCTTAAGTTTTTCGTTACATTCATCAAAGATTTCCTTAGCGGTAGCTGGGCTAAGTGGCTTTCTGATGCCGAAATAAACCTTTAATTCGAGATGAGTCCACTCATAGATTGGGTTGCCGATGAAATATGGCATGCATTCAGCAAATTTTTCAAATTTTTCCCAAGCGGATTTGTCACCAGTGATGTATTCTTCTGGGACACCCATTTCTCTCATCAATCTCCACTTGTAGTGGTCACCATAGCCATTGGCACCAAGCCAGGCTTCGGTGATGGAAGAGAAATGATAATCTTCAGCAATCTGCTGAGGAACAAGATGACAATGGAAATCGAAAATTGGCATCTTCTTGGCATGCTCGTTATAAAGCTTTCTAGCCAAGTCGGAATCGAGTAAGAAATCGTCGCCTAAAAATTCTTTCATTTTTATGTTCTCCTGTAATTAAAGAGTTACGCCTGTCTTGAAGAGAGCAATCAGACCTCTGTCGGAACGTTCAGCACGGGCAGCAGTTTTTCCGGATGCGACATCGATGAGTAAATCCAATAACTGATCACGAACCGCGTAAATATCTTCATCTAACATCTTACCACCATCGAAGTCAATCCAGTCACTCTTAAATTGAGAAACTTTATGTTGTGTACCGACTTTGATGGTTGGAATGACCGAACCGAATGGTGTACCACGGCCAGTTGTAAAGAACATGATGGTGCAACCAGCAGCCGCTAAATTGGTAGAAGCGACAAGGTCGTTACCTGGACCGTTGACCAAAGAAAG
>OMRU01000008.1 GCA_900313465.1 uncultured Clostridia bacterium | reverse complement strand
CCAACGCTATATTGGAAGGATTCCGTCATCACCGAAATACCAAGATAATTAAATGGATAATAGGTGACATCGTTTTTACTGACAGCTTTGGTGGTAATCTTTTCCGTTTCTACGCTGAGAGCTTCTTCATTTCCTCTCTTATAGGTGATATGGAAGGTTCTGGTCGAATTAGGGCCGGCGATGTAATCAGAATAATGAGTAGAAAATTTCTTATCATAGGCTTCTAAATCAAACAAATCATTTACTGCACTATAGAAGATATCCTGAGCCGCATAAGAGATGCTGACATTCGACATATCATCATAGGTAGTGATACTACCATCGCTTTTTAAAGACTTCTGATAAGCGGTCAATTCCACCTGATCGGCACTGCAAGGGAAGGTAAGGCTATGACCAGTAGTCTTATCATCCACCTTGGTAAGGTTATCGTAAGTCTGATAAAGATAAAGAATCTGATCACCGGTTCTTAAACCGCTCTTATAGGCGGGATCTTCTTCACTTGGAATACTAACTGCATTAGTAGAAATGATATTCCTTGTCTGTGGAGCAAGGCCAGAGAAGAAGAATAAGACAAGCGCCAAGATGAAGTTCATGGTAATACCAGCAAGCATGATGCAAATCTGCTTGAAATGGTTGATACCAGGAAGAGTTCTTTCTACGGGAATGACTTTACCATCTTCAGTGATGTTTCCATCCTCACCAGCCATGGCGACATAACCGCCAAGAGGTAAGGCACGAATGGTAAACTGGGTTTCGCCTTCCTCATATTCTCTTGGTAAGGTTGTTCCGTTTTCATCTGCCTGGAAGACTTCTTCCCCTTCCTTGACCTTCTTCTTGTGTTTGAACTTATGTTTGAACAAGACCGGGCCAAAGCCGATAGAATATTCGAAGCAGTAGACATTACAAATCTTGGCTACCGCCAAGTGTCCTGCTTCATGAAGACAGACCACAAAGGATAAACCTAACAAAAAGATGAGGATATTTAAAATCGTTTGCCAGAATTGCATGAATAGCACCTCACAATCTATTGTTCTATCAAAGCTATTACTTCTCTTGCATAATCTTCCGCCGCTTTGATGATGTCTGGCAGGTGTTCTTCACGAAGAACAGGAAGATCATGTAAGTGAGTGTAAGTATATCCTAACGCCTCTATTAATTGCAAATAAGAAATCTTGTGGTGAAGGAAATGATCGATTGCTAAAGTATCCACAGCGTTATAGTAGATCATACCGACATTACCAAATTTCTCAAATGTCTTGATGGTATACATAAAAGCAGGATAGAAATCATAATCGATATCAGCAAAATGAAGTTTCTGAATATTGGCTAAGTCTTCTTGATTATCTTTATGCATGCCAAGTTCACCTTTGCTTAAGGCATAGGCAATCGGCACTTTCATCGAGACAGGAGAATATTCCTGAAGAAGAACTTCTTTTCCATCTTCAAGATATCTGAGCTGTGCGTGAACTAAAGACTCACGACAGATTACAGCTCCTACCTTATCAAGGGGAACATCAAATAAGACGCTAGCTTCAATCACTTCATAGCCTTTGTTGACCAGAGTAGCACTATCACAGGTGATTTTGCTTCCCATCGCCCAGGTTGGATGATGTAACACCTGTTCAGGAGTAACCTGAGTCAAATCTTCTTTTTTGACATCGCGAAGAGCACCACCACTTGCCGTGACAATATATTTTAAAATGTTTTTCTTATCAACATGTCTCTCTCTAGCTTCTTTGATCAGTTTCGCTAAAGCCACATGTTCACTATCCACCGGATAGAGATGAGACTTACTTGTCTTCGCTTCTTCTTTGATCAAGGAAGAACCGATGACAAGACTCTCCTTATTGGAGAGCATGATATCCTGATTCTGACGCATGGCAAGAAGGGTAGGACGAAGTCCACAATTTCCAATCAAAGCATTAAAGACATCGGCCTTGTTGCACTCTTTCATCAAAGCAAGAGAAGAATCCTCACCGGTAAAGACAACATAGGACGGATGAAGTTTTTTAAACTTTTCCGCTGCCTCTTTGTCTGAGATAGCCACATACTTCAAAGAATCGAAATAGAAAAGATAGGGTTCCAAATTCTCAAAACGAGAATTCAAGGAAACACCAATCAATTCATACTCTAATGAGAACTGGAGAATATCAAGACATTGCGTTCCGATAGAACCAGTTGCTCCTAAAACAATAATTGGTTTTCTCATTCTTTAAACAGTGAAGACCCAACCATAAGCGGTAATCCAGATCAGGATTGTCGCAACAATACAATTGGCTAAAATCGAATCAAAACGATCGATGACACCACCATGGCCTGGGAAGACCTTGCCGAAGTCCTTGATACCATACTGACGTTTGATCAAGGAGAAGGTGAAGCCACCAACGTTACCAACAACAGGTAACATGATGGTCATGAAAATCAGATAAGGCCAGGCTCTTCCACCCATGACGTTCATCGCCTCTAAGGCAGGAGAATGACCAAACTGAACTAAGCCCGGAACAAGTGGCATATTAAAGGCAAATTCAAATAAGGCAGCAAAGCCTAAGGCTAATAAGGAGCCAAAAAGGGCACCGCCAATAAATCCTTCCCAAGTCTTATGTGGAGAGATGCGAGGATTCATTCTATGCTTACCGAATAACATACCAAACAAATAGGCGCCAACATCACCAGCCCAGGTGCCGATACAGATAAAGAAGAGCAAGAGACAAGAGGCTAAGGATTGATCGATGTTATGGGCAACATAATAATCGTGGAAATAATTCTTCAGGATAACCGTGGAATTCCAGGTGCCAGTTACCGTCATATTAGCAAAGTTGGGATTCTGAATAAAGCCTGTGTTATTCGGGAAATATCTGACAAAGAAGATACCCATGAAACCTAAGGCGACGACCAAACCCACAGTGAAGAGATAGGTGACATCCTGAAGTTGAATCTTGCTATCAAAAATAGCAATGACAAATAAGACCAAGGCGAAAAGAATGACGCCGGAGATGGAAACAAAGATATCCGTCATAGTGAAGATACCACCATTGGTAAACGGATTGAGGTTTGGATCTCTTAGCATGTTTTTCAAAAAGACCCAATAGATAAAGGAAATGACAAAGAAGTAGACCACACCCTTGACCAACCAGTTGTATCTCTTTGGTCCAGGGGCTGCTAGCACTTCGTGGATAGCAACAAGGGATAAAAGCAAATTCAAAATGAAGAATGGCCAGTTTCCCAAGATAGCACAAGGGATAACCACAGCCATGAGTAAAATACCAGTGATGGTTCTTTTGATCAAACCAACTTTGGATGAATTAGAGATTTTATTCAAACTCATTCTTTGATAGCTCCAAATCGTCTATTGCGATGACTGTATTCTTCCAGGCAATCCGCCAGATCCTTTTTTGAGAATCCTGGCCAGTAGACCTCTTTAAACAACAGTTCCGTATAGGCTAATTGGTAAAGGAAGCAATTGGAAATTCTTTCTTCACCAGAAGTGCGGACAAGCAAATCGATATCGGATAATTCCTTGGTGTAAAGATACATCTTGAAGAGGTCATCATTGATATCTTCCACTTTCAGTTTGCCGTCCTGGACGTCTTTTGCAATCATCTTGGTAGCGTGAAGAATATCGGCTCTGCCACCATAATTGAAAAGGACATTAAAGACATGTTTCTTATTGTTTTTGGTTTTTTCAGTTGCGTCATGAATGACCGAGAGGATGTCAGCAGGGATACGAGGATCATCCAGTTCACCAAGAACACGGACCTGCGTCTCTGTTTCCATGAAGAAGTCGATTTCCTTTTCGAAGAATTCCTTCAATAAGGAAAAGAGAGTGGAAATCTCCTGTTGAGGACGATTCCAATTCTCGGTGGAAAAACAAAACAGACTAGCAGCATAAATGCCGTAGTCTGTAAACGCACAGTCTATAATTTCGTGAATCTTAGCAACACCGGCACGATGACCTGCAGAACGAGTGAGCATTTTGTTTTTAGCCCAACGTCCATTACCATCCATGATAAAAGCGATATGCTTTAATGGAGCATAGCTTTGAATATCATGTAAATCACGTGCTTGAGTTTTCGCCATGATTAGATAGTCTCGATATCCTTGACCTTATCAGCAAGAAGCTTCTCAACTTCTTCGACATGCTTGTCGGTAGCCTTCTGAACGTCGGCATCATAACCCTTCTTCATATCTTCGCTCAAGGCATCATCTTTCTTGACCTTGGTGTTGATATCTCTACGGATGTTACGAATGGCGACCTTGGCTTCTTCAGCATACTTCTTAGCCTGCTTTTCAAGATCTTTTCTTCTGTCATCAGATGGAGCTGGGAACTTTAAGATGATGGCGTTGCCATTCTGGGTGACAGTGCAACCTAAATCAGCTTTGTTGATACCAGAAAGGATATCCTTCAAAGTGCCTGGATCATATGGCTTGACGGAAAGATCAGTTGGGCTTAAGACAGAAACGTTGGCGCTGTACTTGATTGGGCTGACAGAGCCATAGACGTTGGCGGTGACCTTATCTAAAAGGCCAGCAGAAACTCTACCAGCTCTTAAGGTACCTAAAGATTCCTTCAAGGCTTCTAAAGACTTGTTCATCTTTTCATTACATTCATCTAAATAATCCATAATATTAATATTCCTCCATTAAGGACTAAAAACTTACCTATATTCTACAAAACAGGATGTTTAAAGTAAAAAGATTTACTTCGAATTGGTGATTAAGGTACCTAAATCTTCACCTTTCACCACACGGACAGCATTTTCAGGGTCGTTCATGTTGAAGACTCTTAAATCAACCTTGGAATCAAGAAGTAAGCCAAGAGCAGTAGCATCCATGACTTTTAACTGCTTGGTAAGGATTTCCTGATAGGTCGTCTTCTTGATCAAGACAGCATCTGGATTCTTTCTTGGATCATCAGTGAAGACACCTTCAACACCATTCTTACCCATGAAGAAACCATCAGCGCAGATTTCCTTGGCTCTCAAGGCCGCACAGGTATCAGTGGTGAAATAAGGAGAACCGATGCCACCAGCGAAGATGACCACTCTCTTCTTTTCTAAATGACGAATGGCTTTTCTTCTGATATATGGTTCGCAGACCTTGCTGCATTCCACTGCGGACATGACTCTTGTGACCAAGCCTCTGTTTTCAAAGAAAGACTGTAAGCACATTGCATTCATGATGGTGGCAAGCATGCCCATATAATCACCAGAGGTTCTCTCAACACCTAAGTTTTCGGCAAGATTACCTCTCCAGATATTTCCACCGCCGCAGACAATCGCAACTTCCGTACCCATATCGGTGATCTTCTTGACAATGGTATAGATCTTCTCAAGATATGCCTTGGAATAGATATCGCCATCGCCTTTCAAAGCTTCACCAGAGATCTTCAATAAAATACGTTTATATTGTTCAGCCATAGCTAGCTCCTTTATAACTATCGAATATTATATATTATTTTATTTATTAAAACATCCTAGGGAGATGTTTTTCCAAAGGAAAATTGTAGATAACCACCCTAAAAGATACTCATAACGTGCAAGAGAAAAGGCACCCCTTGCGGAGTGCCATGATTTGTAAGTCTTGGAGAATGATTTACTTACCGGCAGAAGCCTGAGCGGCAACTTCAGCAGCGAAATCATCCTGACGCTTTTCGATACCTTCACCAACAGCGAATCTGATGGTCTTGATAACGCTAGCGTTGTTTTCCTTTAAGTACTGACCGACAGTCTTGGAATCATCGAAGATGAATGGTTCATCGACAAGGACAGAGTCGAATAAGACTTTGTTGACCTTACCAGCGATGATCTTATCCTGGATGGCAGCTGGCTTCTTGGCGAAGCTTGGATCATTGTTGGCAGCTTCCTTCTGGACAGCAGTTTCCTTGGCAATGACATCAGCTGGGATATCAGTTTCGTTGATGTAGGTTGGGTTGTTGGAGCAGACGTTTAAAGCAACGCCGTTGGCAACTTCAGTGTTGCCACCCTTTAAGACGACTAAAGTAGCGATCTTACCATTCATGTGAATGTATGGACCAAAGACTTCATCATCAGCCTTTTCGACGACTTCGAATCTTCTGAAATCTAACTTTTCACCGAGCTTAACAGTAGCATCGACGAATAAGTCAGCGATGGACTTGCCATCAGCATTCTTTAATTCCTTAGCTTCATCTAAGGTCTTTGGAGCATTGGCAAGAACAAGAGAGTTGACTTCCTTGACCAAAGCACGGAATGGATCAGAGTTGGCGACGAAGTCGGTTTCAGAGTTGACTTCGATGATGGCAGCTTTGTTGCCTTCGGCTAAAACCCAGGCAATACCTTCAGCGGCAATACGAGTAGAAGCCTTCTTGGCCTGCTTAGCGATACCTTTTTCGCGTAACCAGTCACAAGCGGCGTCGACATTATTGTTGTTTTCTAATAAGGCTTTTTTGCAATCCATCAAGCCAGCACCAGTACGATCACGGAGCTGCTTGATCAAGTTAATCATGTCAGACATGCTAATTAGTTCTCCTTTGCTGGTTCGACAGCTTCAGTAGCAGTTTCAGCGGCGGCTGGAGCGGCATCTTCAGTCTTCTTTTCGTCGTTGTTTCTTGGACGGAAGTTCTTCTTGACGAACTTCTTGGCTGGACGGCCACCGGACTTCTTCTTTCTCATAGCGATGGCATCGTTACGTAACTTAGCTCTGATGGCCTTGGTCTGTTCATTTGGATCGACACCCTTGAGCATTTCGACCATGGAGGAAGTAGCAGCAGCGGCATCCTTGTAAGCATATAAAGGTTCGCCACCCTTACCTTCGACAACAGCATCAGCTAATAAGCCGATGATGATACGGATAGAGGATTCACCATCGTCATTGGCTGGGATGATGTAGTCAACAGTATCTGGATCAGTGTTGGTATCGCCTAAAGCGAAGACTGGGATGTTGAGAAGCTTAGCTTCGGCAACAGCATTGTGTTCTTCCTTTGGATCGACAACAACTAAAGCCTGTGGAAGCATACGGATTTCCTTGATACCTTCAAGGTTAGCAGCTAACTTGGCCTTAAGTTTTAATCTTTCAGCAGCTTCTTTCTTTGGAAGCTTTTCGAGTTCGCCATTTAATTCTTCCTGTTCGATGGTCTTTAAGAGGGTGATTCTCTTAGCGACGGTGTGGAAGTTAGTCAAGGTACCACCTAACCAACGATGGGCAACATAGAAAGAACCAGAACGGACGGCTTCTTCCTGGATAGCCTTCTGGGCAACGGCCTTGGTACCGACAAAGCAGACCTTACCACCCTTGGAAACGATGTCCTTTAAAACCTGATAGGCTTCCTGCATCTGGGCAGCGGTCTTGTTAAGATCGATGATGTGTAAGTTGTTTCTCTTACCATAGATGAACTGCTTCATCTTTGGGTTCCATCTAGAAACTCTGTGACCAAAATGGACACCAGCATCTAAAAGGGTTTTGGCACTGACGACTGGATCATTGGCATTATGGACAGTGCTAGCCATAACATCAGTAGTCTGTTCGACTTCTTTGACTTCTTCGCTCATTTTGAGCCTCCTTTTTGTTAAAACTTCTTTGATGTTTCAAGATGCCAACCCAATAGACTAATGCAATGCAGAGGCGTTACCCTCCGGTCTAGAGGTGAGTCTAGTCTAAAGGACTAGTCAGCAAGATTCACATCAAGAATGGCGCATTTTCGCGCGTGGGTAATTATAATATAATTAGTCCTCAACTACAAGGAAAATTTCAATTCTTAATAATGTAATCTGTGTTTTGAGTTTTTGGGAAACACAATAGGAACAATGAATTTTAAACAAAGATTAAAGCAACCTTAGAAGCATGCCATAAGGTTGTTTTATCACAATATAGTTTTGATTTGCGAATATCACAGTAAGAAGATTTACGATTCACTAGATATTCATCAACGTTTTCAAATTGGTACGAATTTCACAGAACTTGGCAATTTGATTTATCTAGCTATTTATCTACCTGAGTGTCACCTTTCTGATTTCAAGATTCATAACGCCTTAGGATTTCATTTAAATCAAGACCAGAAATGATAAATGGGAGTTTTTAAAACTCCCATTTAACTTGTAATTATTCTTCAATTTTCTCTTCAGTTGAAACCGTCTTTTTTGTTTCTTTACGATTGAAGCGGAAGAGATTATTCTTCTTAGAAATCACCAGGTTGAGGATCAAGAAAACCAAGACAGCACCAAGAAGAACTAGTGTCATCACACCGGTATCAACATGCATACCGAAGAAATCGATATAGACTTTGACTTCATTGGTTTCAGAGATATAGATATTGAAACTGTGAACGACCTGTTTGATTTCTTCCACATGGGAAGATAAGGCAGGATCAGATAACAATTTTTCAATCGGAGTCGACATCATGTAATTTCTGAACAGTCCTGCAGAATATGTTCCTGGGAAGAATCCCGTCAAGGACTGAATGCCTGAAGGCATCATATCACCAGGAAGATAGGCGCCGATAAGAAAACCGATTGCAGCAGAGAAGATAGCAACAATCGGAGCCATAACCGCATCCGAGTTGATGAAGTTACAGATGAAGTGTGTAATCAAGGCAGCCGAGATGGAAGAAAGAATCATCACGCCGAGGGTAGCAAAGAAATCCAAGGCTGATATCATGTAGATCTGATAACAGGCAAGATAGATCATGGCGATACAATAGACGATGAGATTCGTCACAAAGGTCACCACGAAATTAAACGTAAAGTAAGATAAGACGATGATTCTTGAATCAATCGGCGAAGAAACCATGTCTTTGTTCATGCCATTTTCTTTGTCTTTGACAAGAATGTAATTGGTATTCAAGCTGACAGTGATACAGCTGACAGCTAAGACACCAGCAATCATCCAGCTGTCCGCAAGCGAATAGAACTGGTGAAGCAAGGATTCATTTTCAATCACTTCAGGAAGAAGACTTTCTAGTGACACTTTAATCTGGCTTGTCTCCATCGGACGAAGGAAAAGGATATAGACAGCAAAGATGGCAAGAGGGACCATCAGAGTGAAGATTACCGTTGGAATATTCTTCAAGAAGACGAGCATGTGTCTACAGGTCAATGACCAGAAGGCGCTCAATTGATGTCTATTTTCATTCATGGTCTTTTTCCTCCATGATCTTTCTGACACCTGTGACATTCAAGAAGACATCATCCATGGATCCTTTTTCCACTTCAAAATCATTCAGAATATCTTTGTGACTCTCTAAGAAACTTAAGGCGTCTAAAGCATTTTTGACGACCACACGATAGTTTTTACCATCTGAATTATAGTGGAACTGACGTCCTTCATTTTTCAGACGAGAGGTGATGTCCTCACTTTCTTTCTGATAGATTACGACATAGTCACCAGAATAGGCGTTTTTCAGATCGGTTGGTGTACCCTGAGCGATGATATCTCCATGGTTGAGGATGACAACATAGGTTGCCTTTTCCGCTTCTTCCATGTAGTGGGTAGTCAAAAACACAGTCATGCCGGTTTTGGCACGGAGAGAATTGACCAAATTCCAGACCGATAATCTCGTCTGAGGATCAAGACCAGTAGTCGGTTCATCAAGAATCAACAAACGCGGATCATGAACCATGGCTCTGGCAATATCGACTCTGCGCTTTTGTCCACCGGATAATTTTCCTAAAGGACGATTATAGAACTCTTTTAATTCCAGCATGTCGATCAAGATCTGTTCACGCTTTTTCCATTCTTCACCTCTGATGCCGTAATATCCGGCACGTAAGGTGAGATTCTCTTTCGGTGTCAAGACAGGATCTAAAACCGAATTTTGAAAGACAATACCGATTTCATTCTTAATCTTGTCCATATCATAATCTAAGTCCATATCGTCGATATAGACTTTGCCACTGGTCTTAGAAAGAATGGAAGTGATGATGTTGATGGTGGTTGATTTACCAGCACCATTTAAACCTAAAAAGGCAAAGAGTCCACCTCTTCTGACGCTGAAGGAAATACCATTGACCGCAGAAAAACTACCGTATTTCTTTACCAGGTTTTTCACTTCAAGGATATTCTCAGAAGGCGTCTTTCCTTCTTGGGATTGTTCAAGATGATTAAGCATTGTTTTATCCATGTAAGCTCCTTAATCTACTTGTTGAAGAAGTCATACACTTCTTGCTTATTCTTCTGGTCGCCTTTGATGCGAATATATTCTTCAATGACATCGCTAGAAATATCACCAAAAGCTTTCTTAAATTCCTCAGGGTGCCATGGTTTGATATTGATGGTATGAGGGTAAGGAAGCCAATGTAAAACCTTGCAGTAATGACGAATGATGGTATCTTCTCTTACTTCTTTCTGTTCGTTATAAATTCTAGGAAGAATCAGCTTCTTCTTTTTGCAGGTAGCGTTTAGAGAAGTCTGATCAGGCATGAAAAGAAGGTGATGTTTCAAGAATCTTCTTGTCTTAGTAAACAAGTCATTTTCCCTGATGGCCTTCATGTTCATCAGCAAGACACCAGAGTTACAGTATTTTCTTCCAAAATAATGATGACCAACTGCATCCTGAACCATACCAAGTTCATACTCTCCCATATCCATGCTATAAAGTTGGTAGATGTCACCCATGATGAGAGTATCACCATCAAGATAGAGAAGTCTTTCTGGTAGATGCTCTACCTTATCGAGCAATAAACGAAGCATAGAATATGGTGTATAAGTCGTCTTGAGATTGGGATTTTTGATAAAGAAGTCACCAAGATATTTGTTCATCTCCAAGACTTCATAAGTCAGTTTGCGATTATATTTCTTGCAATAGGAAATAATGTCATAGGCATGAGCACCAGTAAGTGCCTTATATTCTTTATCCTTGATCGTAAAATCACCCGTTAAGTAAATGACATGAATCGGATGATTTTGATTATGCATCACCAAAGAAAGCAAAGATATCATCAGTGCATCTCTATATTCATCATTTCCAGAATAAACAACATTGATTGTTTCAAAATCCATAGAAAAGTATCCTTGATTGCCCTTTATCATAATTATGATAAAGACTATGTATAGTATACCTTAATTCTCTTTCATCTACACAACCAATTTTCAAAAGAAAAGAGCCGCCTTGTCAGCGACTCATGTTTTCGCTTGTTTTACTAAGCCTGAAATGGTTCACTTACCTTAAAATAGCTAAGGACAGCATTTCTGACACAATCCTCACAAGGACAAATTGGTCTGCCATCATTTCCTCTAGCCTTTAAGTCCTTACAGGTCAAGGCATGAGAAGCATTTTTAAATTCTTCCACCAGCATTCTGCTATAGCGAAGAGTACCATTATTATTGCTTTTTAATCCCAAAGCGATATTTGCACCGATTAAAGCACCGCAGGTTGCCTCCATGGTTCCCATGCCTGCACAAAAACCAGCTCCAATTTTCACTAGTTCATCCTGAGATAAACCAGTCTCATCCTTCAAGGCAAGTAAGACAGCCTGAGCGCAGTTAAAACCTCTACGTGTCTTTAATTCCACAGCATAAGACGCAATTTCATCAATGTTCATTCTATAACCCCCAATAACAAACGCAGGTATTATAAAACAAAAGGCATTTCTCTTAGGGAAAAATGCCTCATAACGCTTTTAGATCAATCCTTGCTTTCTCAAGCCGGAATAAACCACACTGACACAAGAAGAAAGAAGACTTTCCTTGACACCGACTAGCATGGTGACTTCATCAGGAGCCTTGACCACACAATTGATATCAATCTTGTTTTCTTTAAGAATCTCTAGCACAGAAGAAACTGGAATGATATTCTCTCTCATCTCTTCACCGACAATGGCAAGCATGCCGATATCGCGTTCCAATTCAACATCGCAATCCAGTTCACTTTCCAGATCCGCCACAATCTTATGCATGGTAGAACGGACATTCTCTTCCTCGATGATAAAGGAGACTGTGTTCATACCTGTAGGAAGATGCTCGATGTTGACATTGTATTTCGTAAAGATCTTCAGTGCACGATAGACAAAGCCAATTTCCTTACTCATTCTTCTTTTGTGAAGAGTGAACGAAACAAATCCCTTCTTACCTGCAATACCCGTAATTGGAGTAAGGCTAGTCGCATTGGCTTTGATGATGGTACCTTCATTTTCCGGTTCATTGGTATTCAGGATATGAATCGGAATCTCAGCATCCTGACAAGGTTTGACGCTGTCCTCATGTAAGACATTCGCACCCATGCAGGATAATTCTCTTAATTCATCATAGGAAATCGAGCGGATGATCTTGGCATCTTTGGCAAGGCGAGGATCGACTGCATAAATACCAGAGACATCTGTCCAGTTTTCATACACGCTAGCCTTGGCAAAGACAGACATATAAGCACCCGTGATATCACTTCCACCGCGAGAAAAGAGATGAATATCATTATTGGGATAAACGCCATAGAATCCAGGAACGACAATACGACCATACTTTTCAATAGCAGCCTTAGTTGCTGCCTGGCTCTTTTCGTAGTCGATATCACCATCAAAAGTGAAGAAGAGAATATCAGCGGCATCCACAAAAGTGAAGCCGAGATATCTTGCCACTAGTTTTGCACAATAGTGTTCTCCTCTGGAGACCACTTCACCGCTGGAACAATCTTTATCTAAGGAATTGAAGAAATTTCTCATTTCATCCACGATATTCATATCCAGATGAAGTTCCTCTTCAATTTCCTGATAACGAGAAAGAATCATGTTCAAAATATCATTATCTGGAACACCATATTTAATATGAGAGCGCAAGGTATAAAGAAGGTCCGTGATCTTGATATCATCACTATTTCTTTTTCCTGGCGCTGAGACGACAACCACACATCTTTCCGGATTGGATAAAACAATATTTTTCACCTTCTCAAGCTGTTTTGCACACGCTAAAGAAGAACCACCAAATTTTGTAACAATCATTTTCTACTCCTAACAATCTCTGCTGATCAAATCTTCGTATGTTTCTCTTCTGATACCTAAGCGGTCTTTTCCTTCGTGAAGGATGACCACGGCTGGACGAGGGATTCTGTTATAGTTGGAGGCCATAGCATAGTTATAGGCGCCGGTGACTAACACAGCGACATGCTCTCCTCTTTTTACCTTAGGAAGCATGACATCTTCCTGGATGATATCTCCACTTTCACAACATCTGCCAGCGATGGTGCACTTTGTGTCATAGGCTTCATCCACTCTCTCGACAGGTAAAACTGTATACGCCGACTGATAAAGGGCGTAACGCGGATTATCAGTCATACCGCCATCGATAGAAACATAGTTTTTCACACCGGCAATTTCCTTAAAGGAACCGACTTCATATAACGTCAAACCCGCATCAGCGACAAGGCTTCTTCCCGGTTCAAGTCGAATGGATGGCTTCTTGACGTGGAGTTTCTGACATTTATCTTCTAAATGCTGACCTAACAATTTGATGTTTTCTCGATAAGAGATAACAGGATCACTTTCTACATAGCGAACACCAAAGCCACCACCGAGATTTAAAATCTCGCATTCATAATGGAATTCTTTTTTCATCTCGGCGATGAATTCCATCATGATATCGATTGCATCACAAAATGGATCAATTTCAAAAATCTGAGAACCGATATGGCAATGGAAACCAGAAAGAATGATGTTTTCTTTCTCTAAGGCTTCTTTGACCATCTTCTTAGCAAGACCGGTAGCAATTGCGCTGCCAAACTTGGAATCCACACCACC
>OMRU01000034.1 GCA_900313465.1 uncultured Clostridia bacterium | reverse complement strand
TCAAAGATAGGTAGATGTAAGACGGCATCAATCTTCTTTTGATCGTTGATATCCTTAATGAAGGAAGTATCCTTCATAACAAAATCAGATAATTCAAGATAGGCGTGAAGTCTTGTACCATAATCAAGGGCTTTGACTTTCTCAAGATCCTCATCATCATTGAAGGCTTTACTTGCTCTACCTTTCTTGATAATCTGCGTCTTGAATTCGATAGTAGAATCATCTACTTCAATATCAGGTGAGACATAAGCCTGTTCTTCTTTTGTATCATCATCTTTGACTCTACTAGTATCATAGCGGAAGTCCTGAATCACTTTTTCATCATAGACGATACGATCAAAGCTATCTTTCAAGCCATAGACCGCATAAGCAAGAGCAACAAACTGATGCACGAAAGTATGTTTATTCTTATCGGAGACCAGAGCCTGAATCTCATCCATTTTTTCTTTGGCAAGAGATTCAACATCAGCATCTGGATACACCTCTAAGAAATCATTTGCATTCTTGACAGTAAAGTCCTTCTTGAAGAGCACACCTAGGAATCTTGCTTTTTTATCTATGCTTTCTGTAGATAGGATAGAGAGCATATGTGTCATGATTTTCTTTTCAAAGATTTCTACTTGTTCTGTCAAAGAAGCAAACAAAACATTCTTCTTATCGGCAAAAGTGGCATTAAACGTTTCCAGTTCATCAGCTGAGAATTGTTTTATATCAATCGTGCTATGACAAATCTTGTCATATTTCTGTAACTGTTGGTTGAATTCATCAAGTTCATCAGCAGTGATGACTCCTTCATCTAGCATCAACTTCTGATAGATGTCTTCCATCTTTGGATAGTGGTAGACATAATCCATCATGTCATAGAGGTTTTCCTTGCTGTTAGTACCAAGTGTGGCTCTATCCTGATTACCAACGATATATAACCCTTCCTTGGCTCTAGTCAAAGCGACATAGAAGATACGTACATGCTCATTGATTTCTTCAAAAGCAGAACCTTCATCCATGTAATAGCTAGCATTTAAGACATTGGCGGAATGCTCATCATAGACAAAGTATGGTAGAACAAGGCCTCTCTTGAAAGAGAGATTGCAAGCAAGTTTATGTTGCTTTGATCCACTTAAGGAATTAAAGTGAACGGGCATATAGACGATTGGGAATTCTAGTCCCTTAGACTTATGAATCGTCATCAAAGAAACCGCATTTTCTAATTCCGTATCTGTTTCCGCGGCAATCTCAATACGATACTTGGAGATATTCTTGAAAAGTTTAACAAAGTCTTCAATTCCCTGACCGATCGACTGTTGGGCCACAACAATCTGATAGAAAGATTCAATCTTATCATTGTTGGATACAACATCTCCAAGATAGACCAAATCATCCAAGATATGGAACTCTTTAAGAAGGTCGAGGAAAATGACGGCCAAAGCAGTTTCCTTATGGCTATGAGCAAACTCCTTGGCTTTGACCATGATAGGATCATTCCATAAACGAGAAGTATCTTTATCCATCAGGATTTCATAGATATGATTGTCGTCGTAGCCTTCTTTGATACCATAGATATAACTGCGGGCAACAGACATGAAGAGATGACGAACGTTATCTTGAATCTCACCGGTTTTCTCTTTCTGAATCAAACAAGAAATCAAAGCGATAAGAGACTGTAACAACAAGACGGCATTGATTTGTGTCAGATGTTCCTCAGTGACGATATTTAATGGAACGCCAGCTTCATCAAAAATCTTCTGATATTCCGAAAAGTTTCCTTTTGCTCTGGTGAGAATTGCAAAGTCAGAATATCTAGCGTCACGTGGCTTGAAGGTATTTTCATCAATGATCTGATAATGATTCTTGATTTTTTCTTCAATGTCATGAATGATGGCATCGATTTCTCTCTTGGTGTCAGAGGCGTAATCGATACTATCAAAGGATAAGAATCCTAAACCATAGAAATTTCCATCAACTCTGGTTCTCTTCAAACCTGGATCATGATCAAGACGCTGAGCCCTGATAGGTTCTTTATTCTGGTCATAGGTGATTTCATTAAAGGAGATACCACCATGACTCTTGGTCATGTATAAATCAAAGATAGCATTGATCGCATCAAGAAGTTCAAAAGAGGAACGGTAATTCCAGTTCATAGAAATGACACTTCCTTTGCTTGGATTTCTTTCAAAGAGTTCCTTGCGGTCCATGAAAAGCTGAACATTGGAATTGCGGAAACGATAGATGGATTGCTTCGCATCACCGACGCAGAACAAAGTTGCTTTTTCAGATAAAGCATTTAAGAATGTCTCTTGAATATCATTGGTATCCTGATATTCATCGACTAAGACATACTTGAATCTATCCTTGATTTCTTTGGCGGCAGAAGCATATTTTGGTTCGGTTAAAAGTGATAAGGCAAGATAGCCGATATCAGCAAAAGTATAGGCGTTGGTTTGAAGTTTATACTGATCAAGGCGTTGATTCATCTTTTCGACGATTTCAAAAATCAGATGAATGTCATCCTTAAAAGAGATAATCTTCTCATACATTTGGTCAAAATCTAAACCATACGTACCGACAAATTTCTGATAAATATTATCTTTGATGAGTTCTTTTAGTGGGGAATAGAAATGGCAATATTCCGGTGATTTTTTACCAGCATCTTTTTCAATGGCACGCCACTGTTTCGACCCGTCGAATAACAGCTTAGTCTCGTCAAGCGTGAATAAGTCATCTAATTTCTTGAAGAATTGTTTATTTGGCGTATCTAATACATCCAAGAAATGCTGATATACTTTCTTGGTGATGTCACTAGCAAAAAGTTCTTGATCCGTATTGCGACCAAACTGATAATAAGTTGGATTTCCTAAAGCGGAAATCAATAAATCAGCATCATCAAAAGAATCTGTCCTGATATTAAAAACAGCCTTAGATATTTCTAATCGAATCTGTTTCTTATAATTTTCAACAATACCATCAATACACTGATCAAAGAAATCTCTGCTCAGGAACGATGCATCATAGTTTTCTATGAATGCCTTTCTCTTGGAAGGAAGAAGTTTTTGTAACTCCTTGTCTACAGAGAAAACCAAAGACTTCATGAATCGATCATCCGCCGGGCAGAACTTGGAGAACGTGTTATAGATTCTCTCTGGTTCATTGACGTAATATTCATGTAAGACTTCATCGAGGATTTCAGATTTCTTTGCTGATAAAACATTATCATCAGCAACGGTCAGATTATCCGGAATCTGTAAGATAGAAGCATACTTCTTGGCAAGATAGGCGGAGAAAGAGTCAAAGGTCTGAATATGAGCAGAGACTATTTCTGATGATTGTTTGCTATCCGTTCCCTGATGATCTTTAAACTGCTTGATGATTCTTTCCTTCATTTCAAAGGCAGCTTTATTGGTAAACGTCAACACCAATAAAGAGGAAGGTTCAATTCCTTCATAAGCAACAAGATGATAAACCTTATACGATAACGTCTTGGTCTTACCACTACCAGCACCAGCAGAAATCAAAATATTCTGCTTTAAAGGAGAGGTGACAGCCTGAAGCTGACCAGGATTAAAACCTTTTAATTCTTTTTGTTCTTGATCAGTCATTGGAATAGTCCTCCGCATCATCGGAATCATCACTACCAGAAGATTCCTTGCCCGTCTGGAAGTGGATATTTATTTCAGAAGTGATATTTTTGATATCGGACTTGGCATGATAACATACATCCTTATAAGGGCAATATTTGCAGAATTCATCTGAATACTTTCCCGTCTTAGTCGCCGTTGGTGCAATATCAAAGAGCGAATTCTCAATCGCCTCAATATTCTTCTTTGTACCAGTAATCGCATCTTGGATGAATTCTTCTAACGTGTACTTACGTCCTTTTGAAATCAAGGAACTTTTCTCAGTATCGTCAGAGAATGAGCAACTAAAATCGCGATAGACGCCTTTCTTCAAAGACTTTCCCTTACTTGTTTGCTTAACCGCTGTAGAATCAAAACTTTCAGCATAATCAAAATCATTATAGGCAATACCTGCATTACGCATCTTTTCGGAAATAGATTTTTGACCATAGACACCATCACTAGTTGGAATGCCATTAGCAAAATAGAGATGTTGAATACCAAAGCCACCAAAATGATCCGTGCCATTATGGGTGTATTCCTGATTTTGTTTCTGTTGCAAAGCAAGATAATAAAGAGGTAACTGTAATGATCCACCTAAGAACACCTTTTCAAGTTCGAAGGTTCCACTTGAACCAGATTTATAATCCGTAATGGTGTAATACTGCTGACCGCTTGCACCTTTGGTATAGATAATCTTATCGATCTGACCGGTAAATTGCACTCCTGCCACTTCAAAGGTGACATTCTTTTCAGCTACCTCACCGGTGATATTTGAGATATTAGGATCTTTTTGAAGGATGGCGGTCTTGACGACATCTCTTAACCACTTCTTGATAAAACGAATATACATCTTCTCTTCATCAGTGATGAGATGGTTATCGTTTTTTGCATTTTCTTCATACTTCTTTAATCCATAAGCAAACGCTTCATCATAAGCTTTATCAAGATTGACATAGTCTCTAGTGAAGATATCTTCAAAGACACCATGAATCAGATCTCCACGATATGCAGCTAACTTATCATTATCCTTATCGCCTTTGGATAAAGATAAGACGCGTTCAAGATAATAATAAAATGGACACTGGAAGAAGGTGTTCATGGAAGTAACACCATATTTTTCTCTTTTAGCAGAATGATTGATTCTATGATAGGAATGATCATAGCTGCGATAGATGGTATCTGGTTTGCTATGAAGAATATCCTTGTAATAAGAATCAAGCAATTCTTTGGCCTTGGTGGTATAAGAACCAAGTGGATTATGCTTTTCAGGCTTACTAGATTTCCACTTCATTTCTTCTAAGAACTGAGAAGCATAAATCTTATCCTTCAGATGAAGAAGAGCACGACTCGCAAAAGCTAAATGATGATAACAGATGAAGTTAAGTTTCTTACGGCGGTCGAGTTTGGTTTTGATATAACTTGGATTGACACCGATTCTTTCTAATTGCGCATCAGGAAGAAGGTTATTATCATCAAATTCCTTATAGAAGTCATCATGTTGGAAATTGGTGACATAAATCATATGTTCAGGATCATCGTTTCCATCAAAGAATAATTCATTGCTCAAGCCAACACCTTTATCTTTATAGGTATAATTCATGGTCTGGCTAGATAAGATTTCCATCAAGGAAGAATAAGCAAAATCAAAAGATAGAGTCTTTAACTGATATCGTTCGATGATAGATAACACCTGGAAAAGTGGGGAGTTCTCTTTGACTTCTTCATTCCATTGAAAATTCTTGTTCTTGAAGAAAGTAGATAAGGCAACAGAGACATCCTCAGAAGAAATGAGAGGAAGTTTCATGTTGGTAAAGACATCAATTCCAAATAGACCAGAGAAGAAATTGATATAGAACAAATCCTGGTCCCCTTTGAGGAATATTGTGATTTTATCTTTTTGTTCAGGATGGCTTAAGACTCTCTTTCTGATATCTGCAAAGATATAGAAATATTGTAAGAACTTATTATCAAAATCATAAATGACTGGAGCGTTGAGAGAAGAATAGACTTCTTCTCTATCGATATCCTTAAAATGAATATCCTGATAAGGAACACCTTTTCTCTTTAAAAAGGAATGCAGTTCATAATCCTCATCCGCTTCAAAAAGAAGCACTTCTCTTTGTTTTACCTGTAGTGGACCAAGGTCATCATATTTTAGATAACCCTGATTCTGAAGTTCATCAAAAATCTTGATATATTCCTCATGGGAGGAAATATCACCTACTCTGATAATGTTGAGCAGTTTCTTGCACTGAGAATAGTCATATTTTTCTTTCTTCAACAGATAGGGAATCGGATCCATCTGATAAGCAAAGCCTAGCAGATCAATCAAATCAGATTTGGAGATGATCTGAAGATCAAGGAAAGGATACTTTGCCTTAAAAGCATAGAAAACAGATTTATATTCTTTATCGGCAACGATAAAATACTTCTTCTCTTTTAAAAATGTCATGTCTTTATTTTAATTCCCTTGGTAGATATTTTCATCTATTTATGGCGAGATTTCTTGTGATGTGACGATTTTGACACCTAATTTCTTCTCACAGCACTTTTCCAGACTATTTTTCTCTTTTCATGGGCTTTCAATGTCAAATTCAGTTATAATGTTGTCGTAGTAAACAGGAGCGGAAAAGTATGAACAAAAAAAGCGTCATCGTTTTCGACTTTGACGGCACCATCGTCGATTCTAACAACCTTGAGCATCAAGCGCTTTTGAATACCATTCACGAATATGGTTATGAAGAAATTGATGACAGTAATTTAGAAGATCATTTTGGTCCGGCGGAATCTGGTATTCTCAAGAATATCCTAGGTGAAGACATCTTCCCCGAAGCATGGGCCTTCTTTATCGAAGATTACCTCAGACTTCAGGAAGAATTACTCGTCAAGATTCCTGGCATGGATGATTTGCTTCTCTCTTTATCAAAGAAAAAAGATCTCTTACTCCTGCTTGTTACCGGAAGAAGTAAAGAAACAGCAGATATCTCCTTAGACTATCTCGGGTATGACAAATATTTTGCCAAGACCTATACCGGTTCTGATGAAGGCATCAACAAAGATGAGAATATCGAAAAAATCTTAGATGACTATGGTGTAGAAAAAGAACATATCGTCTATGTGGGCGATACCCTTGCCGATATCAAGACCATGAAATCTATCGGTATCGAAATCATCTCTGTCTCCTATTCTCAATATGACAAGAACCACAAAGACATGTTAGAAGAAGAAAATCCACATCATGTCGTCCACTCCGTAAAAGAGTTAGAAGAAAAATTATTAAATATTACAAAATAAAACACCATCTTCATAAAAAAACGCTATAATACCAAAATCATGGATATCAACGAAAAGAGAAACGACCCAACAGAGGAAAACATTCGTCTGGAACAGGCCGACATCATCGCCAATATGGAAGAACAGCTCGAAGAAGAAAAAATCGCTGTTAACGAGCCAGTTTTACCATCCAAATTACACCAGGCTTTGATCACCAATGACAAGGCTGCTCTTTTTGAGATGGCAAACGATAATTCCGCTCCTCAACTTGCCGATGCCTTAAATCCACTCACTGATAATGAAATCATTCTCTTCTATTCCACCATCAACAATGACTATAACAAACTTGGCGAAATCTTCTCCTACCTTCTTATCGAAGAAAGAAAAGCCTTAGTCGCCAATCTTCCAAAGAGAGTGCTTTTAGCTGTCTTATCTAACGTCTCAAACGATGACTTGGCCGACTTCCTTGAAGATATTCCTAAGAACATGAGAAACAAGGTCTTGGAATATCTCCCAAACAAGAGAAGAAGCATCATCAACCAGTTATCCGCTTATTCTGATGATACTGTAGGTAGTATCATGACCACCGAATACTTATCGGTATTATCTGGTACAACCATCAGTGACGTCTTTGATAAAATCAAGC
>OMRU01000206.1 GCA_900313465.1 uncultured Clostridia bacterium | reverse complement strand
ATTGTCTTATGGATTTTCCAAGATCCACTTGTTGATTTACTCAATAACACCATTCACAACGTCTCTTATGAAATTGCTGTCTTCCACGTCATCTTCAACGTGACGACAACATTGATCTTATTGCCGTTTATCAATCTGTTAGTCAAGATTGCCGAAAAGCTCATCCGTGAAAAGCCGGATAAGAGAGCTAAAGTCATCAAATTCATCGATAGCCGTTTGCTCCGCACTCCTTCTATCGCTTTTGCCCAGGTACATAAGGAAATCGAGAACATGGCTTCTCTTGCCCATATCAATTTCGAAAAGGGCGTTTATGAATTGCTCAATCAGACTGGTGAATTCCAAAGTGAAATCAATGAACGTGAAGATGAGATTGACTATATGAACAATGTCATCACCAAGTTCTTGATTGATCTATCTCCACTTGTTGATTCCGATACAGAAAAACAAATTGGTTCCTACTTCCACGTCGTCAACGATATCGAAAGAATCGGTGACTACGCTCAGAACTTCTTAGATGATTCTATCAAGATGAAGAATCAGGAACTTGCTTTCTCCATAGAAGCCAAGAAGGAACTGCAGCAGATGTATGATAACCTCCTTAAGATGTTTGATATCGCCTTAAAGCGATTCAATAACGAAAGAGATGCCTCTTCTTCTCTTGTCACGCTATCCGAGCTTGAAAACCTCACCGACCAATACAAAGAAGAATTCTCTATCAACCACTTCGAAAGACTTACCCAGAACACCTGTACGATCGAACTTGGCGCCTATTACACCTCCATCATCGCCAATTTGGAACGTATCGGTGACCACATCGTCAACATCGGTTTCTCGGTCAAGAACCCAACCGGTGATGAATCTGTCCCAATGCTGGCATAAGAAAAGGGATTATCCCATACCTTGAGGGTAGAAGGATAATCCCTATTTTTTATTCTCCTCTTCTGGTGGAACGGACAAAGTGAGAAATACCAAAGGTGAAGATCATGATAGTTGGGGTGAAAATAGAAAGATACATCAAGATGCTCGTAAGCGTAGGATTTTCAAGTTCACCAAACATGCTGACATTGGCAGTGATAGAAGAATAGATAGAGAAACTTAAGACGATAGCGGCAGTAGCAAGGATCAAGCAGTTAGATACCTTGATATTCTTATGTTCGAAGATAAAGGCAAATAGGCAGGCAAAGATAAGAACAAGCATGATGATCTGAACAGTATTTCTAGGAAGCATGAGATTGAACAACACGGCTAACAAGAATAATCCGATAGAGACGATGAGAAGCTTTCTCGAGGTTCTGAATCCATGAACCGCATAAACGATCATCGCAATCAAGGAAAGCAGTAACAGGATAGAACTGACAATCATGATCGGTTCAATTTGATGGATAAACAGGAATATTGTCAAGACAACCTGGACTAGCAATTCCACGGTAACGAGAATCATCTGTATAAACAACAAGATGGCATCTCTGGGTTTTAACCCATACTTTTCTTCTGTAACACTCATTTTCTTTTGCTCCTTCTAACGAGTTTTATCAGACCAATTATACATTAGTCTAATATTTTTCTCAATTGAAAAGCGAGCAAAAGAACCATCGATGAAACATTTTAGGACGTTTCGATAGTCCGAGTACCAAAATATTACATCAACAATAGAAAAGAAATGCAGCCAGCAAAAAAGCCGCTTTGTCTTTTACTAAGCGGCTAGAGTACTAAATCTTTAAACCGACAACATCGTTTACCGGAAGAGCAAAGGCAATGCCTTGACCATCCGTACCTAAACCAGCCGCCTTATAAATTGCCTGAAGCATCTTATCACGAATGGATTCCTTAGCCAGAATCAGAATCATTTCCTTATCCGGCGTGATCACGACATTATATTTCTTTTCAATATCCTTGGTACCAGTACCACGAGCATGAACGATGGTACCACCGCGAGCACCTACCTCACGAGCGGCATCCATGACAATCTCCGAATGGCTCGGATTCACCAAGACGATAATCAATTCAAATTTTGTTTCTGCCATCATCCTACCTCCTAT
The DNA here is from genome assembly GCA_900313465.1 of uncultured Clostridia bacterium. Lineage (GTDB taxonomy): Bacteria > Bacillota_I > Bacilli_A > RFN20 > CAG-288 > Enterosoma. The sequence goes on along the minus strand of OMRU01000206.1, from coordinate 491 downwards.
AGAGAATCCGTCAAGAACTGATATAGATGCATACCGATCAAACTCGTCATGGCAATGGAGAAACCAATACCACGGTTTTTCTTGCTGACGCGGAAGAATGCTTCTAGTTCTCTTTTGGCACTTTCGACTTTGTCTTCACTGATCAAGGAAAGAATAATCTCTTTCGAGTTATCCTCAATGCCAAGAATATCTCGAATCTCTTTCTGAGCTGTTCCTTCTCCGTATTGAACAAACTGAGCGTTAGCGCCCTCACTCTCAAACAGTTTCAGAACATAATTTCCTTGTCCACGATTGACAATGGTCACAAATAGCAGCAGTTTCTTCATCGAAGGAACATCCTGCTTATCGATTGCTTTTTTGGTTCTGGTAACCTTTTTCTTTAATTCAGCCATATTCGCTCCTACTTGAAATGAATGATCTGAGCATCATCCGCATCATAGACAAACTTGCGCATCACAAACTTCGCTCTTTCATCCTTGATCTTTTCAACC
>OMRU01000049.1 GCA_900313465.1 uncultured Clostridia bacterium | reverse complement strand
TAATAAACCATTGTTGACCCACTCAATTTTCTGATTGACAGTGGAAGATAAGAAATTGGATACGGACCAGGAGAAATTATAAGCATTATTCTTATAGACGCTGACCATTCTATCCGTATCGCGATAAGCAAGGCCATAATTCTTCGCTTCTTCATCACCATAGGTATAGGCGTTACCAAAGCCGACGTTCTTACGTAAGCTGCTGTCGTTATAACCAAAGTTGCTAAGTAAGACGATCTTGCCTCTTACTTCACCAAGAGTAGGAACACCTTTACTGGTGGCATCATAGACTTCTGGATAAGCTGGATTTGGATTCTTGGCAAGTTCGCTGAAGAACTTTGTCGCATATTCCTGAGTTTCTTTATCTTCTTCATCCTGTAAGTCAAGAATGATGGTTTCACTTGGATGAGCGGCAAGGAAATCCTTGCACCAAGCCATCAATTTATCATTATCGGTAGTTTCATAATGATCAGGAAGAATACCGTTATCCACCGTCTTGTAGTTGCAGGTAAATGTACCATGAGCAAGTTTCAATCTTGCGGAGTTATAAGCTAAAGAACCATCATCAGCAAGTTTGGTATCCTGAAGGTTATAACGGATATCAAGATAACGAACACCGTGTTCTAATAGCCCTTCTTCAGTGGTCGTCACATCTTGCTTGAAGGCTCTTTTGGTCGTATAGGACTGAGAGCCGATATAAAGACTCTGACAATTGGTATAAAGATCGATGATAGCAGTAGCGGAAGTATGAGCGGTAGCGGCGTCATGAGCGCCTGGGATGTTGATATCGGTGATTTTCATATCATCAGGAAGATATTTCATCCATTCTGCAGAGGAGATATCACCAGTAGTTCTGATATTTTCAACCATATCAGAAGAATTGGCATGATAGTTTCTCTTCACCGTCAAAGAAGTCTCATCACTACAACGAAAACCAAACACAACCGGAAGAATCAGAGCCGAAAACAATGTTGCTTTTTTCATGAGCGTTTTTCCTTTCTTTTTTCAACATTTCTTTGAGATTCTATTCTTGAAAACTATTAACTTATTTCAAGAAATACGGTTGTTATTATATCATTGAAAGATTTGATTTGATTCTGAAATTAACAAATGTGTAAGAAATAAAGTGATTTGCAAAGAAAAAGTCAGGATTTCCAATTTAAATAAAAACTTAAATTGCATCCAGTTCAATTCTTAAATTACGATAAATACTCTTTTAATTCTTCTTGCACCACATTTTCAATTCTCTGAGCTTCCGCTTTAACCCAAGCCTCATCCAATCCAGCAGCCCTAGCTACTTGATAAATATCTTCTAATCCAGGATTACCATTCTTGTTGACAGTCATCTCATGCTCTTTACCCATAGCACCTTTTGTCAAATCAAACGAAGGGGAGAACATATAACTTTTCTTGTTTTCATCATAATAGAAGGAAAAGTTTTTGGTATGATCATCCGTGTTATGAGCAAAGACATTGAAACACATGACACGAAAGACCTTGTACACTTCCGTCATTCCGGCAATCTTTCTTGTCAACTTCATCAAACCCAAATAATCCAGTGATGGATATTCATGACTCACTTCCAATAAACCCGAAACAGAAATAACATGAATTCTTCCATTCTTATTTCTATCAAATCTCATCTCACCAAAATATCCGTCATTCCATTTGGATGGGAATAAATCAAACGAAGGAATAATCAAGCCTGCTTTCAAAGCTGCTCGATTATAGTCATATTCCATCTTACCAACATTTTGTTTATCTGTTCTAAGCGGGAATTTAACAATCCAGTCATCATCAGAAATGCGCACATGAGCCTTAGGTCTAGTACCACCTGAAGAGCCTCCTAAAAGATAAAGTGCATCATAATCTTGAGGGTTATCCTCTTGCACATCATCAAACGCCTTTTTGATCGCATCAAAATCAAGTGTATCTCTTGGATTATCAAGACCATAATTCGGTTCATAGGTTAAAGCGCCTAAGGAGTCCGAGGTAAGAAAAGCCAGTTTCTCTAAAATATTAAGAGATTGATAAGAAATACCTTGTCTTTGCAATTTACGACTTAATAACAATTGGCCCCAACTATCGGGCAAAGAATCAGCAAAAACACCAAACAATCCATCAAAAGTATGTGACTTAGGGACAAAGATGCCACTGGTTAATGGTAAAGAAAGTGGTGAAATAGAAAAGCCATTCTTCAACCATGATTCGTCATATTGAAAAGCAACTTTTCCATCATCTTGCAAGACCAACAATCCCACTTTCGCATGATGATAAAGTACATTTAAATACTTAATTCTGTTCTTCATCATTAATCATCTCCTGTAAAGAGACATATTTTTTCTTAAATAAACTGCTAGCATCATCAAGACATCCCAGCACAGAAGCAATATTCAGTAAAGCAGATAATGATATTTTTCCTGTTTGTTCAAAATAACGCAAAGTCGGAAGTGGCACTCCACTGCGGGTTGCCACTTCTTTTTGGGTTAAATGCTGACGCTTTCTCAATTCTTTGGCCTGCTTGGCAATCAAGTAAGACACATATTCTGGTGTCATAACACCAAATTGTTCTTCAAAAGTAAAATCTTGCTCTTTCATAGTAATAATATTTTATCATTATTAAGATATAAACTCAAATAATCAATAAAATATTATTACTTTTATCCAAAATAGATACAAAAAAAGCCCGACAGAATCGGGCAGTTTTTTCTAAATGGCGGAGATAAGTTTTACTTAGCTTGCCACTCACAAAGTAGCATAAACTATTTTATCGGAAAACTTTCGCAAGTCAAGGAAAATTTATAGAAAAGAAAGAATTAATTTCTAACAAATGTTATAATTGCTATTATGAAATATATAATCACTGAAAACGAAGCCAATCAAAGAATCGATAAATTCTTAAAAAGGATGCTCAAAGATGCTCCTATTTCTTTCATTTACAAGATGTTCCGTCAAAAAGATGTCAAAGTCAATGGCAAGAAAGCTGCCATTGATTACATCACCAAGGAGGGTGATGAAGTAAACATCTATATCAAGCCACAACTCTTAGAAGAATTCCATAAGGAAGCTCTTTTAAGACCAGTCAAAGCTGATTTTGAAATTATCTATGAAGATGAAAATATCCTCGTGATCAACAAACCCAAAGGATTGTTGGTCCATGGTGATCAGGGAGAAAAAAGAATCACCTTACAAAACATGGTCCTAAACTATCTCAAGGAGAAAAGAGAATGGGATCCCAATGCCTTAGATGGATTTGTTCCTTCTCCTGCTCACCGCTTAGATAGAAACACCACCGGTATTGTCATCTTTGGTAAAAACCTTCCCACCTTACAAGAACTGTTGGAACTCTTCCGCACCAGAGATCAGATTGAAAAGAAATATACTCTCCTTGTCAGAGGTAACTTAAGCAACGACGGCCAGATCAATTACGCCTTATTAAAAGACCCGGACAAGAAGATGGTCAAAGTCGTTCCGGAAAATAAGGGTGGTAAATCCGCTCTTACTCTCTATAAGAGAATCAAGAATTACGCCTTTGGCTATTCTTTGGTCGAAGCTGAACTGATGACGGGTAGAACCCATCAGTTACGAGTCCATTTTGCTGCCATCGGTCATCCGATTGTCGGCGATAGCAAATATGGAGACTTCCAGGTCAACGAAGTCTTTGAAAATATGTATGGCTTGAAAAACCAGTTCCTCCACGCTTCTTACTTCAAGTTCAAGGAACTTTCTGGCAAACTAGCCTATCTTTCTGGCAAAGAATTCAAAGCCCCATTACCGGAAAAAGAACAGAAGATTCTCGATTCCATTGCCCGTATCAATTAACATATGACCCTTTCTTTGGTATTGCTAGTCCTGATACCGCTATTCGTCATTCCCGTGGTCATGCTACCGCAGAACAAACTGAAATTCTTTACTTTCTGTGCCCTGGCAGGTACCGCACTCATTTTTGTGTTGGAGTTTTCTGATTTCCTTTTCTCCTCTCTTCAGATCAGAGTAAATATCGGCAAAGCCTTTTATCCGATGTTTGCTTTCTTTGCCTATCGCCCTTATTTGTCCTTAGAGGAATGCTATGATCTTTCCTTCCTTTTTACCATGCTATTTTTCTATGGCATCTGTTATTTTGCCACCTTTTTGATTCTCAAGAGAATTCACATCGGAAGCAACCCCAACATTCGTAAGCCTTCTTCGATTATCAGCACCATATTTGATACGGTGATCTTCTTAGTCTGCACCTATGGCGTTTTAGCCATATTCTTAATTGATATCAGAATCATTCTTCCTTTGGGAGATGGTTTTTTAGGATGGCTGTTTCAGCTCATCCACCCTTTAAAGGCATAGACCATGGATAACACACTGAAATTCTACCTGTTAGCGGAAATCGGTGGTTGGGATACCTCAGCCTATGCTTTTAAGTACCGTTCTTCCTATAGCAAGTCAAAAGCCTATCAGGTTTTATCCTATAACGTGCTAGAAGCCAAAAATCATCTCTCTAAAGATGCTCAGGATGTCGTCAAGGAATTTGAAAACCTCAAGATTGAACCTCGTAGTCTATCTGAAGCTTTTGTACTGGAAACAAAGATCAACTATCTTGCTCTTCATTCCTTCCCGGAATATTATCTCAACCCCTTGGCTGTCGATCCAAACTACAATGGTGAAATCACCTCCATTGGTGAATTGATGATCAACATCAACGCTAAGGATATCTCCATCAATGAGCTGATTCAGGATGAAGTGATTCCTCTTGAAGACAAAAAAGAAGCTGTCAAAGAAAAGATGAACAAATATCTCGATGATATGGATGATTTGGTTCATCACTCTCTAAAGACGATTGAGACTCGTGCTTTTACCAAGAAGAAAAGAGATGGTAAAAATGTATCTCTTGTCAGAGATATCATCCAACAGGCCTTATTCTTCTTGACTCATTTCTTCTTCCTTTTTACCCTGGCTTATCCAAACAATGTATATTGGGATGCTTTCTATAACCCTCGTCCTACCATCGCCATGACTTATGTTTCCTATCTTTTCCCGATGGCCCTATTTGTTTCGGATATCTTCTTTATTCTCTTCCACTCCTATCGAGCCAAGATTTCTGAACCCTATAATTACGCGCGAAGATTTTTAAAGAAAAACTCCAAGAAGGTCTTTGATGATATCCAAAGACAGAGTGAAAACTTATACGATTATATCTGTGGTGCCATCAACACCAGGCTTTTATTACAAAACGACATCAAGGATTTCTCCAAACTCTCCACTTCCTATGTCGACTTCAAACAAGTGTTAAATGTCTCTTCCCTTATGGAAGGAAAAACATATAAGACGCTCAATTCCTTAAGAAACATCTTTACTACCATCTCTTGGGTTATCACCATGATCACCTTAATTATCTATATCATCGGCGCCGCATTTAAAGTGGGCTTTTAGGGGGATTATGCCATACACATTTCAAAACACAACTTATGATGATATCTTCTCTTTAGCCAAAGACTTATATAAGAGTCTAGAATGGGCTAGTGAATTCCACAGTAAGGAATTCATGGCTTTTGTTTCTTCGCAAGATGCAAGTAAAGCAAAAAGAATCGATAAGGTAACCATGCTTTCTGTTCCTGATGATGTCATGATCTTCTATGTCGGATGTATCTTAAATCCCTTCATGCCATTTTCTTTCCACGGACACGTCTTTAAAGACTATCAGGAATTAGGAAAAAAACTTCTTTCTTTTTCTCCTACTCCTGATCCGGTATTACAATCTCTCATTCGTTATGAACTTGTCAGCCAACACATGGAAACAACCTTTTATAGCGATACCCACAAAGAAGAATATGAAACCGTCAAGAAGATTGAAAAACTTGGAAGAGAAGATATCACCTACGCCTATTTCTCTTTAGGTTACTATCTATCTAAAAACACTACCATCATCTATGACCACGTCCTATATCAGGACTTATACAATCATCTATGACCACGTCCTATATCAGGACTTATACAATCTCACCTACTTCCTCGTCAAGAAAGAAAAAGACCTCAACGCCCTAGGCTCCTATCTCTCCTTCTCCCCTTTATTAAGGGCCTATAGCGAGTACTCTAAAGAAGGTGAGAAAATCAAACAATACCTGCATCTTTGCGATAAAGTGGATAGCTCAGCAAAAGAGCTAGAAGACTTCCTCAATCGTCGAAAAGCATAAAATTTATTCCTTGGCATGAAACGCATGCATTATAATAAGAGATGTTAGAAATATAAATAATTTTTCTACCCCCAACAAAAAGGGAGAATGCACTTCGGGGGTCAACAAAAAGAAGTGCAAGAGCAAATTATGGATTATCAGATGAAAATGAACGCTTGGTTGGAATCAAGCCTTGTCTCTGAAGAAGACAAAGCCTACATCCGCAGCCAGGACGAAGACACACAAAAGGAAATGTTCGGTTCTGATCTTCATTTTGGCACCGCTGGTATGAGAGCCTTACTCGGTCCTGGTTCAGCAAGACTCAACCTTTTGACTGTTAGAAGAGCGACCATTGGTGTAGCCAACTTCCTTTTAGCCAAATACGGCAGAGAAGCTGCCAAAGAAAGAGGTTTTGCCATTTCTTTTGATAACAGACATTTCTCTAAGGAATTCAGAGACATGGCTGCCCAAGTGTTGACTCAACAGGGTTTCAATGTCTTCACATTCCGCGATCCACATCCAACACCAGAACTTTCCTACACCGTCAGACACCTACACTGCCTTGGTGGTTTGATGCTCACTGCCAGTCACAACCCCAAAGAATACAACGGCTATAAAGTCTATGACGAAGAAGGTTGCCAGGCTGTCTATGGCAACATCGATGGCTTGATTGCTGAAATCGATAAATTACCAGATGAATTATCCGCTACCTATGAACCAATTGATGAAGCGGAATTTGGCAAAGTCACCTTCCTTGATGACGACGACAAATATGATATCGACTTCGTCAACAAGGAAGTCGCCACTTCTTTATATAAGGACGTCTTTGAAGGAGAAAGACTCACCAAGATTGTCTTCACTCCTGAATGTGGATGCGATGTCAAAGTCGGTCCAATGGCCTTAAGAGCGGCTGGTTATGAAGTCTCTACCGTTCCTGGCCAAGATTTCTTTGACCCCGATTTCACCGGCACACCAAATCCCAACCCTGAAAGTGAAGAAGCCTATTTAGCCGCTTTTGCTCACATTAAGAAACTCAATGCCGAAGGTGGCAAATTCAATATCATCATGGCTACCGACCCAGATGCCGATAGAATGGGTATCGCCTTTATCAACTCCAAAGGTGAGATTCAGCGCTTTACCGGTAACCAGACTGGTGCTTTGCTCATCGACTATATCTTAGGCACCTTACAGAGAAGAAACGAACTTCCAAGCAACGGTTGTATCTGCAATACCTTTGTCACCGGTGCTCAGGGTGCCAAGGCTGCCAGCTTATATAATATCAAGGTCAGAACTACCGCTACCGGTTTTAAATACATCGGCGACATGGCCTCTCGTATGCCTGCTGAAGGCGACAAGTATCTCTTCGGTTATGAAGAATCCTATGGTTATCTTATCGCTGACTTTGTCAGAGATAAGGATTCCTTACAGGGTATTGTCGCGATTGCCGATATGTGTGAATACTACCTCAGAATGGGTAAGACCCTCGATGTCGCTTTAGCCGACCTCGACAGAAGAACCGGTCACTATTTTGATACCCAGTACAACATCTACTTCAAGGGTGCTGGTTCCTTAGATAAGATGAATGCCGAAATCGCCGCCATCAGAGCCAATCCATTCTCTTCCTTAGCCGGCAAGAAGGTGAAGACCTTATCCGACTACCTGGATAGAAAGATCATCAACTTTGTCGATCATTCCACCGCTGAAATGAACTTGCCAGATATCGACAAGACCAACTGTCTGAGATTTGATTTCGAAGATGAATCCTTCTTATGTATCCGTCCTTCCGGTACTGAACCAAAGGTCAAATTCTATGTTGAAATCGTCAAGGATGACGTCACCGGCAAGAAGGAAGCCGATGCCATGGCTGAAGAATTAAAAGCCATCATGCACTTGAACTAGCGCAAAAGACCTAGGAGCAATCCTAGGTCTTTTCGTTTAAATTGTTTTTTTATATCTTGAAAAAATCTTTTAAGGCGTGATAGATTCCTTCATGGTCATTATCATACTCTGTCACATAAGTGGAGTATTGTTTTAACTCCGGAGAACCGTTTTTCATAACAAAGGAGACACCCGCACTTTTAATCATTTGGAAATCGTTCATGGCATCACCAAAGGCGATGATATGCGCTTTATCGATGTGATAAAACTCAGCAAGTTTATAAATGCTAGTCGCCTTATTGGTATCTAAGAAGTAAAACTCGGCAAAATGGGGAGCGTTAAACCAGAAGCGGAGGCCAAGATTATCAAAGTGGGAAGAAACATAATCTAACATAGCCTGCTTATCAGATAAATCCTTTACTTCGATAACACAGGTCATCACATCTCGATCTAGATTTTCCAATACCGAACCGATATGAAGTTTCATTCCTTCAGGATGAAAGAAATAGGTATAAGCATCATTCTTTCTTAAATAGAACTGATCGGTATCATCCTCAAGCATCATATTACAGAAGGCATCCTCACCAAAATGAGAGACGAAAGAAAGAACCTCTTCTTTCTTGATCCATTTTCTGATAGGAGTAAAGTTAGCATCATAAGGATTATCAATGATGGCTCCGTTATAGCCGATATATGGGTCATTTAAATTGAGCATGCTATGGTAGTGATAAATCGAGCGGGGTGGTCGACCGCTAGCAATGGTGACAATATTTCCCATGTCGGATAACTGCTGAAGAAGTTTTTTCGTCTTGGGAGCAATATTCTGCGCTGAGGTTAACAAGGTTCCATCAAGATCAAAGACAAGAAGGAACTTTTGATTTTTAAGTATTTCGTTCATATATCTATATTATATTTTTTTATGAAAAATTAGGGTAAGTATTATACAGCATTTTTCACGAATGAGGTAGAATATTAAGGCTATGAAAAATCTATTAAAAGTTTTAAGTGTATTACCATCTATTTTCCTGGTGAGCTTTGCACCAGCACAAGTCAAAAAAGCAGCCTCCTTTGACGGCAAATTCTTCGATAAGACGGCCATGATCGATTTAACCGATTCCACTAAGGAGGAAATCAACTCCTACTATGGGGATATCGGCAGTAAAACCGGCTCAAAACTACTAAGCACGCTCTACACCACTCTTTCTAAAGATAATCACTTCTTGAATTACGGAAGCGGTCTATCCGATGTGGGTAAATGGTATCAGATCACCGATCGAAACTGGTCTATCTCTGCTCCTGTTGATCCCGCTACCTTCAAATTCATCACCAGTGGCAAGACGGAAGGTGCATCCTCATTCTATCTTTATAACATGTACATGAGCGATGCAGCAAACAACGATAAAACCAAAGCCATCAGCAATGCTGTCAACGGCTATTCCAAAGACGAATCCCTCACAGCGATAGACTATACCAGTTATAAGAAACCAAATTCCTATATCCAGGTGGATAAGGAACATGTCTGGGCTAAGAATCATGGCTTTAAGGTAACCGTAACAGATAACAAAGGAAATACCAGTGACTCATTTGTCCCAGGTGCCCCTACTGACTTACATCATCTTGTCGCTGCTGACCATAACACCAACTCCGCTGGTCATAATGACTACATGTATGGTGAGGTAGACCATAATAAGGCTAAGACCATCTATAGTTATCTTGGCGATGGTTCAACCGAAGTATCCGGTTGGCTTGATACCTCTAGTGAGACTTTTGAACCCACGGATGAATGGAAGGGTGATGTTGCCCGTTGTCTTCTCTATATGGCAACAAGATATTCAAATAAGCTTCCTAATAACACCCAGGCTGAACCTTATCTCTATCTTACAGATGATAGAAGCTACAGTGATGATTCTAATACCACCTTCCATGGTGTGCAGTATAATCTCTCTACTCTTCTTTCCTGGCATGAACAAGATACAGTATCCAACTATGAGATTCATAGAAACAATCTGATCTACAAGAATGTTCAAAACAACCGCAATCCTTATATCGATCATCCAGAATGGGCAAGAAGAGTCTATGACGTCAACTATATCTATGACGCTAGTAAGGAACAAGAACCAACCACGAGTGGAACAGATGCTCCTACTACTCCTAGTGATACTAACACTTCCACTAATACACCTTCCAATACTAACCCAACTACAACAAAAGAGAAATCAACCGGTATTCCGATCATTGATTTCTTGATTGAAAAGGGTGTACCAATGCCTGTCATCATCGGTATTGTCATCACCCTTGTTGTCATTGTCTTTATTCTTGTTGTCAATGGTGTTATCGGCAGCAAGAAAAAGAAGAAGAGAAAGCCAAGTAAATCCAAAAAGAAAAAGAACAAATAATGAATCATATTATGTTAGAAGCCACCAGTTCAGATTTCTCCTGGTTTGGTTTGACCCCTAGGATGACTTATGCTCTGATTATCATCATCGCCTTTGTCTTATTAGTCGGGGTGATGATAACCTTAGTCTTTCTTGTCAAGAAAGCAAACAAGGATGAAAAAAGAAGAGACATCAACGATCTTACCAAAGAGGCATCCAAAAAGAATCATCACAAAAAGTAGTCAAGGCTGAATCTTCAGCCTTTTTATCAAGAAGGAGAACAACATGCTTGATTTATTAGAAATGCATAAATACTTCATCCTGAAGCACCTTAAGGAAGGTGATGTCGCTGTCGATTTCACCATGGGTAATGGTCATGATACCGAATTTCTTTCTAAGACCGTAGGAGAAAGTGGTCATGTCTACGCCTTTGATATCCAAGAGCAGGCAATTGCTTCCACTAGCAAACATCTCAAGGAAGTTGGTTGTCCAGAAAACTACACCTTAATTCATGATTCTCATCATAAAGTCAAAGACTATGTGAAAGAGAAAATCAAAGCAGGTATGTTCAATCTTGGCTGGCTTCCCGGTGGTGATAAATCAATCTATACATTAAGAGAAACTACCCTTCCTGCTATCAAGGCAGCCTTAGAACTATTAGATAAAGACGGCATTATCAATATCGCCATCTATCCTGGTCATGAAGAAGGTGATTTGGAAGGTAAGATGGTTGCTGAATACCTAGCCAGTCTAAAAAGATACCTCTATAGCTGCACCAAGATTCAGATCATCAATTCACCAACTAGCCCTTACTTCTTTGTCGTCGAAAGCCACGAATAAGAAATGCCCTTAGACCATTTGTTGTCTAAGGGCTATTTTTATAGATTGAAGGCTTTATCAATGGCGTCAAGAAGTTTATACGGAGGAAGATAGCTGCGCTCAACTAGTACCCCATGTTCCTTAAAGAATTCTCTTTTGAAGCCGCGATGATATTTTTCTTTCTCTGCTTCAAGAATAATTCTAGCGGGCATAAGGTAAACCTCTTGGGCTCTTTTAAACGAGACTAAGAAGAAGCCGATTCCCCCAAGTTTCAGGATGAATTCAAGATGACGGTATTGCTGTTCTCTGATCATGTGATAAGGAATCTCATCATGAATCGTTTCCTTACATTCAAAGTCGATATACTTCTCCTTATAGATACCGACATAGTCCGTGGTGGATTTCTCTTCGAAGTAGGCTTCAGAGATCTGACCGGGCTTCTCTTTATTCATCTTTACAATCTTGATAGGAGTTGGTCTTTTATAAATATCCGCAATTCCTTTCAATCTGTAATAGTCGCAGGACTTGGAGACATCCTTTTCAAAATCCATACCCATATTGGCTTTGATATAGGATTCTTTGATGCGCTGAGCCTCGGTTTTGTTTTCTGTCTTGCGGTGGTCAACCTTACTTGCTTTCTTTTCCTCTAGGACCATCTTTCGTCCATCTGGATAATTGATTACTTTCATAAATTGTCCCTCAAAAGCATGATCAGATCATCTTTACTGACCTGATTTTGTTCTAATACACGGAGTGCTAATTTCTTATTGATAGCATTGGTGTTTCGATTCTGAGCATAGTTTTGTAAATATAACTCAATATCTTTTTTCTCATCATTGACATAGGCATAATAAATCTTACTTAAGGCAAGAGAATCCATCAACGGATTATGATATGGACCATCAATCTCAAGACCATATAACTTCAACAAGGAAGAAATAGAATAGGAATGACCATGTTTATCACAGATTCTTTTGGAGATATACATGTGGAAATCAAGATAATTCTTGATGACATTGCGATAGAAGTTTCTTTCTGTCTCGTCTTGCTTATCGATACTTTCATTCAAGATACGAATATCCATAGAACCATAGGAAAGGAATTTCTTTTTATATGGTCTTAACATTTTGCTGACTT
>OMRU01000046.1 GCA_900313465.1 uncultured Clostridia bacterium | reverse complement strand
AAGAGCCAATCCAAAGCCGATGCTACCTCTAAATATAGTTCTTATATCATTTTAATGGGTGGTACTATTTATAATACCAGTGCTCTTGAAGGCTATTATGTTTCTAATGTCACAGTCACTTTCGGTCGTGACACAGGTGTTGGCGGATCTATTTTGACTACTTTTGGAACAGCAGCTTTATCTGCTCGTGTTACTACTGGTTCAGGTGTCACTCCAACAAAAGGTGGAACTTATTCTGTCGATAATACCGATCAGACTAAACAATATTTCAACATCTCTAATTTGAAAACTAACAACACACAGATTGCAAATATTTCGATTGTTTGGTCTAAGGTTGCTCTCGACGACTAATTCTAAGATTCTTTAAGGAACGGGCTTCGGCTCGTTCCTTTTAATCTGGTTTGATATTAAATCTTGACTATTCTTTTAAAAAACAGCATAATAATAGGGCTAAATTCTTGGAGTGATACTCAAGTTGGTGAAGAGGAGTCCCTGCTAAGGACTTAGTCGGAGCAATCCGAGCGAGGGTTCAAGTCCCTCTCACTCCGCCATTTTAGCAAAAAATGCCCGTGTAAACGGGTTTTTTTCATGCCCTGCTTCTTGTGATTTTCGGTTTGAAACATGACTTGATAGTTATGTCGATTTATATTTATTCGTTTCCAGGTTTGTTTTTCAAAACTTGTCATGGTTGCTTTTCTATTTCTGAAAACGTCTCATCTATGATTGTTTAATATGTTTTTAAGAAAGTTAAAAAAACACTATTTTTGTGTATATTTTCATTGTTTTTTGAAATTTTTAGAGAAAAAACTATGATTTTTATGATATAATCCTAAATGTAAGCAAGAAGGCCTACTCACTACCTACGATGTTTTCTTCTGACTGAATCCACAGTCAGATTTTTCTTATAGATAGAAAGGGGGTTAATGCAACGATGTTCAAACTCGGTGATAAAGTCATTGATAAGAGCGGAAAGATCTTTGAAGTGCAAAGCATTGAGGACAAAGATTTCGGTGCAGGCCCTGAACCATATTTCGTCTTGAAACCCTTCTTCAGCTACGACTTTAATCCAGGTTATCTCGCATTCATACCTGTATCCCGAGCTGAAACATTGCTTCGTCCTATCATGAACAAGGAAGAAGCTTTACAACTGATCGATTCATTTCCTACACTGGAAACCTATCCAGATGCTTCTCCACGAGAAAGAAAAGTCTATTTCACCAAAGTAGTTGCTTCTGGGGACAGACTAGACGTTCTTCGCGTCATCAAGACACTCAGCGAATACCGTGAAGAGAGACTAAGGGAAAACAAACCGTTTTCTGATTTTGACAAGCGCCTTTTACAAAACCTGACGTCCTTGCTCAATCACGAGATTTCTCTTGCCTTAGAGATTCCACTTAGTGAAGTTTCTTACTTCATCTCCAGTCGAACTGGAAACACTCTATTATAGAAAAAGGTCGGCCAACTGGCCGACCATTTCTAATCGTAGTTATGAACTAAGAATAAGACAGCATCAACGATTTTCTTTTTCTTTTCTTCAGGTAAGTTTTTCATGGCATCACTGATGGCTGAGGTATACTTATCCACGTGTAATTCACCAACATATTGATCGATACTGAAATCTTCTGAACCTTCTTCATTGCCTTTGCGGCCGATGATGAAATCCACAGAAACATTGAAAATATCAGCGAATTTAATCAAGGTTTGAATGTTAGGTTCAATACGACCGATTTCATAATCGGAAATGTTGTATTGGCGGAGATGCATTTTTTTGGCAAGTTCCGTCTGCGTGTAACCAGCATTACGACGCAAGAACTTCAAATTTTCTTTTAGTTTCATCTATATAACCCCTTGTTTAACCATTATAATCCAATTCTAAGTAAAAATCACAAAAATAGTTACAAGTGTATCGAGAAAAAGAGCAAACTCAATTTACTAGGCTTTCTAGCATATTGCATTTTAAAATGTTTCTCTTTATTCTATTTCTATTATGAATCAAATTAATGAAATTAACTGGTATCCAGGCCATATGCAGAAAGCCATCCGTCGTATTCAGGAAAAGCTGAAACAGTGCGATGGTGTCATTGAAATCTGTGATGCAAGAGCGCCGTTTTCTTCCTATCCGGATTATTTAGATAAGATCACTCAGGGAAAAGCCAAAGTGGTCGTCTTTTCCAAGATCGATTTAGCTGATCCGGTGTTATTTGAAAAACACAAAGCCCAATTGAAAGCCAAAGGGGTAGAGCCTTTTAGTTATGATTTAAGAGATAAGAAATCCGGTAAGGAACTGCTTCGATATCTCTCCTTGGTCAGAACGAGTCAGGATAGACGTTTTGAGAAACTCAAACTACCTCTTCCAATCAAGAGATTCATCGTTTTAGGTATTCCCAATGTCGGTAAATCCACTTTCATCAACTCGATTGCTGGCAAGAAGAAGGCAGCGGTTGAAAACAAGCCCGGAAAGACCCGTGCAGAGACGTTGATTCACGTGACTGATAAAATATATGTCTTTGACGCTCCCGGCGTTCTAGAGCCTAATTACGAGGATAAAAACGTCATTGCCAAGCTTGCCTTACTTGGTTCAGTCAGACAGGATATCCTTCCTCTTGTTGCGTTAAGTGATTATCTGCTTGATTTTTTAAAGGTGCACTATAAAGAAAATCTTCTTGCCCGATACGGAAATCTTGATTTTGATGTCGAAGACGATGAGGAAGTCTTCTTACAGATTGCCAAAGAGCGTCAGTTCATGCTCAATGGTCAATATGACAGCAGCCGTGCAAGAGTTACTCTCCTTACCGAATTCCGTTCTGGCACGTTAGGAAGGATGTCATTAGATGAATAAAGAACATAGAGACTTAGTCGCTTTTGATAATGAACAAAGAAGGATTCATCAGGCTACCTTTATCGCTGGTTTTGATGAAGCCGGAAGAGGTCCGCTTGCTGGACCAGTCAGCACCGCAGGAGTGGTCTTACCACCGGATTATAAAAATGATCTGATCAATGATTCTAAGAAACTGACGGACAAACAAAGACGTAAACTTTTTGAAGAAATCAAAGAAGTTGCTTTAGCCTATTATGTTTGTCTTGTACCAGTAGAAACAATCGATACGGTCAATATCCTAGAAGCGGATAGACAAGGAATGGAAACCTGCCTTGCTGAGATTACCAAAAAGCAGAAAGTGGATTTCATCATCACGGATTACATGACCCTTCATACCGATATCGACTTATTATCCATTCCGAAAGGGGATGCCACTTCAATTGCCGTTGCTGCTGCCTCCATTCTTGCGAAAGTCACCAGAGATGACTATATGATTCAGTTAGATAAACAATATCCAATTTATCATTTTGCCAAGAACAAAGGCTATGGAACCAAAGACCATCTTCAGGCCATTGAGAATTATGGTTTTGTTCCTGGTGTCCACCGTTTATCTTTTGAACCGGTCAAGAGTATGAACCTCGGAATCGAGCAGTTGAAATTGTTTTAGAAAGTTTTTTAAAAAATGCCTCCTATGCTCCATATCAGTATAGGAGGCATTTTCCATGTCAGAATTATCAACCAGAGACGTGCTTCTCTACCTATCTAATAAATATGAAGGAGAGTGGCAGAAGATTTTTACGGCGTTAAAAAAGAAAGAATCTGTCGGTGAGGAAGAGGAAATCAAGAAACTGATTTCCTTAACCAAAGCCAATTATGTCGATATCACCTCAGAGATGTATCCGGAATGTTTCAAGGAAAGTTATAATCCTCCTTTCCTATTTTATTATTATGGCAATCTCGATTTGCTTCGCTCACGATATCGTATGACCTGTATTGGTACAAGAAAACCGACCGTCTATCAGACGGATACTTGCGATAGACTGATCAGAGAAGTGGAAGAACACTTCAACAATGAAGTTGTCATCATTTCCGGTATGGCCTTTGGACTTGATCAGGTATGTATGGAAGCAGCCATGAGACTTCAGGCTCCGGTGGTATCCATCATCGGGTCTGGGATCGATAATCCTTATCCAAGTGAGAATCATGGTCTATATGAGTATTGTAAGACAGGTAAAGGATTGCTGATTTCTGAATATCCTTTAGAGATAGAAGCTCAACCTAAGAATTTCATCTTCCGCAACAGATTATTAGCAGCTAGCAGTTCCATCATCTTTGTCGGTGGAGGAAAAAATCTCTCTGGCACATCGGCAACAGTAAGGATGGCTTTAGAGCGGGGAAAGGAGATTGCTGCCCTTCCTTGTAACATCACCGGAAATGATTTGAGCAACACCTTGATCAAGGATGGGGCGACAAGCATCCTCTCTAGTGAGGACTTGATCAAGGAATTGATGGAAAGCAGTTTCTAAAAATTTTCCTTAACTTATAGTTAAGGGTAAAAATCATGCTTGACAAGTTTTGCTAACCTATTAATAATAGTAGGGAAATTTTTGGAGACGTGTGCTTAATATGAAACTTGTTATTGTTGAATCTCCTCATAAGAGTGAGACTATCGGACACTTTTTAGGCTCTGATTATAAAGTCTTGGCATCAAAGGGTCACATCAGAGATCTTGCCTCTACGGGTAAGATGGGTCTTGGTGTGGACATTGCTGACGGCTTTAAGCCGACTTATAAAGTTTCTGCCGATAAAACAGCCACCGTCAAAGAATTAAAAAGCGCCGTCAGCAAAGCCGATGTTGTCTACTTGGCAACCGACCCTGACCGCGAAGGAGAAGCCATATCCTGGCATTTAGCCCAGGTTTTGGGTTTGGATGTTAGCTCTACTCCACGTCTTGAATTCCATGAAATCACCAAATCCGCTATCAACAAGGCTTTAGCCAATCCAAGAACCATCGATATGGATCTTGTCGAATCTCAGGAAACCAGACGTATCATCGATAGATTGATGGGTTATCGTCTTTCTTATCTTTTACAGAAGAAGATCAAGTCGAGAAGCGCCGGTCGAGTTCAGTCTGTCGTCTTGAAGTTCATCGTCGATAAGGAAAAAGAGATTCAGGCTTTCGTGCCAACGGAATACTGGACTATCGGGGGTACCTTTATTGATGCTGATAAGGAAGAGATGAAGGCCGAATTATCCTCATATAAGGGTAAAGCCATCAAGATTCCTAATGAAGAAGAGGCTAGTCGAATCGTTTCTGAATTCCCCAAGACTTTCAAAGTCTCCAATATCAAATCTCAGATCAACAAGAAGGAACCTCGCCCACCATTCATCACCTCCACCTTACAGCAGGAAGCCTTTGCGCAGTGTCACTTCTCAACCAAGAAGACAGCCGCTGTGGCTCAGCGTCTTTATGAAGGTGAGGAAATCGATGGCACCTTGACTGGTCTTATCACCTACATGAGAACTGACTCCACTCGTTTGGCAGATGAATTTGTCACTTCGGCTCAGAATCATATCGTTGCTCGTTATGGTAAAGAATATCTTGGCTATGCTCATATGCAGAAGAATAGCAAGAACGTTCAGGATGCTCATGAAGCTATCCGTCCAACCGATATCACCCTGACACCAGAAAGAGTTAAACCATATCTCACCAGAGATGAATTGACTTTGTATACTCTGATCTATGATAGAGCTATCGCCTCTTTGATGGCTGCTAAACAGGATCAGGTCACGACTCTTACCTTAAGTGGTAATGATTATGACTTCACCACCTCTGCGACAAAGAACGTCTTCCCAGGCTACTATGCGATCTATGGTCGCTATGAAGAAAAAGATGAAGGCAATAAGCTTCCTAAAAACGTCAAAGAAGGCGATGTCTTCACCGCTACGGATATTGAAAAGACCCAGCACTTCACCAAAGCGCCAAACCGCTATAATGAAGGCCGTGTGGTCAAGTTGATGCAGGAAAATGGTATTGGTCGTCCTTCCACTTATGCGACGACCATCTCCACTTTGCTTGACCGAGACTATGTCGAGAATGTCAAAGGCTCTTTAGTTCCAACCCAACAGGGTGAATTGACTGTCGACCGTTTAGAAGAATACTTCCCGAAATATATGGATGCCAGTTATACTGCTGGTATGGAAAATTCCCTCGATAGTATCGCCGATGGTCAAATCGACCGCGTCCGCTTGCTTTCCGACTTTTGGGAAGAATTCACCAAGTACTTTGAATCTGCGGAAAGCAACATGGAAAAGCTTCAGCCTAAGGTCGTCGAAGGCAGAGTCTGTCCAGTCTGCGGTAAACCGCTTGTCTATCGCAAGGGTAGATATGGTGAATTTGTCGGTTGCTCCGATTATCCAAACTGCACCTATATCGAAAAGGATCAGCCAGATATGGTCGCCGATCACGTCTGTCCTAGATGTGGTGGTCAGCTCGTGATCCGCAAAGGTAAGAAAGGCCAGTTTGTCGGTTGTTCCAACTATCCAAAGTGCAACTACATGGAAGACATGGATGGTAATCCAATCGGTCAGGAAAAGAAACCGGTTGAAATTCCCGAAGATGCACCACTTTGTCCTCAGTGTGGTGTTGGTCATCTCATTGAGAAGACCAGCCGTTGGGGAAAGAA
>OMRU01000205.1 GCA_900313465.1 uncultured Clostridia bacterium | reverse complement strand
AAGAAGAGAGAAGAATAATTTCAGTTAATACTTCAGACAACATGCCAGGGAATGATCTTTCGTTCCCTGGCATGCATTTATGTAAAAAATAGGGAGAAAACAATGAAAAAAAGAGTTTATTTGGCTGGTATTGCTTTATCTTTGCTTGCCACCCCTCTTGCCTCTTGTGTTCAGAGTGTCACTTGCCTTGATCATGTCGATGAGGATGGCAATGGCATCTGCGATCACTGTGGTGAAAAGGTGGAACCAAAGAAGGTCTCCAATATTTCTAAGTTGACCGTTTCCAAATTGCCGACTAAGACTTATTATGCCATGGGTGAAGCCCTTGATGTCACCGGTGGTGAAATGACGGTCACTTACAAAGATGGAACACCGGATAAAGTGATGGCTTTGACGGATGAAGGAGTTAAGATTTCAGCTCCAAATATGACCAGTAAAGGTCAAAAGATGGTCGGCGTTTCCTATGAAGGAAAGAACACTTCCTTCCAGATTGAAGTTGGTGATAAAAAGTTCACTGTATCTTTCAATCTCGGATACGATGGCGCTCCAGAAATCGAAAGTCAGTCTGTTGTGATCAAAACCAATGCGACGGCTCCAGATAATCCGACTAGAGATGGTTATGATTTCGGTGGCTGGTTTGCTGATCCTTCCTGCACGATTCCATTTGATTTTGCGGCTCGTGAAATCATGGAAGACACCACCGTTTATGCCAAATGGTTCAAACAATACACGATTACTTATTCCTTGAACTATGAGGGTGCTACGGAAGTTATCACCCGCAAAACTTATCTCGGTAAGGTTGTCAATGATGTTGACACTCCTCAGAGAGATGGCTTTGCCTTTGCTGGATGGTTCAAGGAAACAACTTGTGTTACTCCATTTGATTTTAACACAGATATTAAGGAAGACACGACCATCTATGCCAAGTGGGTTGCTGATAGTGTCACCTTCTACAATGTCACTTTCAACACCAATTATGGTGAAGAACCAACAAAGAGCGTCGTTCAGGTTGCTGAAGGAAACTCTGTTTCTCGTCCAGTCGATCCTTCTAGAGCCAACGTCACCGACCCAGGCCACGTTGCTAAGGACTTTACTTTCCGCGGTTGGTTCACAGATGAAGCCTGCACCACTTTATATGATTTCAATTCCGAAGTCATTGGCGACATTGAATTATTTGCCGGTTGGAATGGCCAGTATATCTTTGAAGCAGAACATGTTGACTTAGTCGATGCCAATGGCGATCCTCTTCAGGGTATGGGTGCTTCTGGCGGTTCTGTCGGTGCCAACATGGTTGATTCCCCAGCTCCAAGCGCAATGGGTATCGACGCCTCTAACGGTTATTATGTCACTTATTTGTATGCTCCATTCTTGACCATCACCTTCAATATCACTTCTGATAGAGCGGTCAGTGATGCCAAACTTACCTTCCGTGTCACTTGTGAAAAGATGGGCTATGCCTTATCTCCAACGATGAATGGTGGACAGACTGATAATGGTACCAACATTTCCAACTACACCATCAATGTCAATGACGAAGCATTGATTTACGACATGGTTGAAGTCACCTACAATGCTGCTGATTACACCGCAACGGATGGCTGGAGACCATTCTCTGACTTTGTTTTGACCACTTCCTTGAACTTGAAGAAGGGTGAAAACAAACTCGACTTCATCAGTTCCAACGCCAATGGTATGGGTGGCACTATGGCTGCTACTGCTCCAGTTATCGATTGCTTGAAGATCGACACCTCTGCCGAATTGTCCTGGAATCCTGTTCTTGGCAATGAGTTTGGTCAATAATTTCTGGGGGATAAAAAATAATGAAAAATTTCTTTAAGAGTGCGTTAAGCCGCCTTTGGATTATTTTGACCTCTGTTCTCAATGTCATTTTAATCACCGCGAATATTTTAGGCCAGACTGGTTTACATGACCTTTTCATCTCTGCCTTAGGTAAGAGAGATACCAAGGTCTTTGGCTCTGGTGTCTACTACCAGTCTGATTATGAAGATAAGAAAGATGCCTTTGAAAAATCCAATAAGATCAACGAAAAGATCAATGAAGAAGGTATCACCATGCTCAAGAACGAAGGTAACGCCTTACCTTTGAAGAATGGTGCTAAGATTTCTGTTTTTGGTAAAAACTCCGTCAACCTCTCTTATGGTGGATCTGGTTCTGGTGCTTTTGAAGTTACCGATGAAACCCCAACACTCTATCAGAGTTTGGAAGCTGCCGGCTTCTCCTATAACAAGAAGTTGAAAGCTTTCTATGACGATAATTCCAAATCCGGTGAAGGTCGTTCCAAATCTCCAGCCTTGGATAATGGTAGAGCCACACTCTCTGGTTTTGGTACTGGTGAAACTCCATATTCTTCCTACACGGATGATGTCAAGGCTAGCTATGGCGAATATAGCGATGCTGCCTTAGTCGTCTTTACTCGTATCGGTGGTGAATCTTTCGATTTACCAAGAACCATGAAGGACACCGCTGGTGCCTATAGTGAAGATGACCACTATCTTGAGTTGGATAGAAATGAACA
>OMRU01000122.1 GCA_900313465.1 uncultured Clostridia bacterium | reverse complement strand
TGTGGCTAAGAAGTGTTATGAGGCTGGTGCAAAGAGAGTCTTTGTGCACTGGCAGGCTAGCAAGATGGATAGAGTCGATAATCTTTATGCTTCTGAAGAGGCGTTAAAAGAAGTGCCTCTATTTGAAGAATATGCTCATAAATTTATGCTTGATGAATTACCAGTTCTTATCTGGTTGGATGGCGATGATCCCGATGGTTTATCCGGTATTGATAATGCTAAGGCTAGTCGTATCAGACAGGCTAAACATAAGGTTTTAGGTAAGTACAGAGATCAGAGAGAAAACCATTTCCAGTGGGTCATCGCTGGTGTTCCTTCTCCTTCCTGGGCTAAGAAAGTCTTCCCTTCCTTGAGCCAAGAAGAAGCCATTGAAGCGTTATGGAAAGCCATTCTTTATACTTCCAGAGCGGATGATGGTAATGGTATTGAGAATTGGAAGAAACATAACGAGGATTTGAAAAATCGTTGCGCCTATCTCAACTCTTTGCGTTTAAAAGAATTGCGCTATAAATCTTCTAATGGAACAGATTTCAAAGTCGGTTTGATTCCTGGTGTGAGATTTGAAGGTGGAGATGAACATACGCTTGAAGGTGTTACCTATTCACCAAATATTCCCACCGAGGAATGCTTTACTTCTCCTAGAAAAGGTGTGGCTGAAGGTATTGTCTATGCCAGTAAGCCATTATCGTATCAAGGACAGTTGATTGAAAACTTCTATGTGAAATTCCATGAAGGTAAAGCAGTTGAAGTTCATGCCGAAAAAGGTGAGGAAGCCTTGCGTTCCATTCTTTCTTTAGATGAAGGAAGTGCATATCTTGGAGAATGTGCGTTTGTTCCTTATCATTCCCCAATCAATTTGACAAACATTCTTTTCTTCAATACGCTTTATGATGAGAATGCAGCTTGTCATCTAGCTTTGGGTACAGGCTTTCCAAATCTCTATCCGGACTTTGAAAAATATACCGATGAGGAAATCAGATCTTTTGGTATCAACAAATCCTTGTCTCATGTGGATTTTATGATCGGTTCAAAAGATATGAGTATCATCGGTGTTACAGAAGATGATAAGGAAGTACAGATCTTCAAGGATGGCGATTGGGCTTTTTAAGGCTTAATCTTCTAAAATGATTTCTTCTTGTAGGATGATATCTTCAGGTAGTTTATCCTCTAAAGCGATAGATAAATAATAATCATCTAACTTGAACGCTTTTGTGAAGTAGCATTTGTTCTTGTATTGTACTCTTCCTTCTTTGGCTGGTACATCTTGAATGGATTCATCGATTAAACCGTTGCCATGGGCTTTGCCTATGGCTTCTTTTAATGTCCAATACTTAAAAAAGTCATCATTGGTTTTGATCAGTTTCTGGTCTTGACTAGCAAATGCATATTTGATGAGTTTTTCCTTAGCTTCTTTGATTTTTTCAATATCAATACCACAAGGAACATCAGCTTTGATAAAAGCGACATAGTTATAAGAATGGGCGATGTTGAAATATTCTTCCTCGCCTTCAGGTTTATGATATTTGTTATAACTGAAGGTGTCTTCGCCTTTGGTGTATTTTTTCAGAAGATATCCTGCGCCAAGAGATTGATATCTATTTTCTTCAAAGCGATATTCTAAAGACTTGTCTTTTCGCTGAGGGGAAACATAAGTAAGCAAAAAGGATTCATGTTTTCTTACTTCTTCAAGCGATAAAAGATGTATGACAAGTTTATCCATATGATTCGAGTTGTTTGCGATGCAGGAGGAAAATCCTCCTGTATGTAGGTTCATTATAATCGAAGTGAAGAGCAATTGCTTGCAAAAGACATATAGACTAAAACATTTCATGACAAAAGAGTAGTTATCTCAAGATGAAACATTTTCTTTCGTCTTGAAATATTTTACAATCTAATATATCTTCAAAGAAGATTAATTGCGGTATAGCTTTTTGGAGGGTGAAATCTGAATTATCGTAAGGCTATTCTGTTGATTGGGATACTCTTCACTCATTTTGTACCATTTTCATGCAAAATCAGGTAATAATAGAGTCCCTAATCACTCTTTTTATGGGCTGCCGTATTATTTGGACAACTGATTATGATTACATTTAGTTTAAAAGAACAGCAAAAAAGTGATTTGCTTCAAGAAATTGTCAAATTGCATTTAAAAAAGGATGTGAAACCACAAGACAGGATTCCTTTATGTTTTTTGATTGAAAAGTCTTATGGATTAAAAAGGGGAATTCATGTTAATAGTTTGAAAGGGGAAGAGAAGTTGAAATCGTTTTTCGCTGATTTATTTTCCTTTTACTTAATTTATTGGCCGTATGAAACAGATCAAGACAAACGATGGCATGAAAAAGAACGGTATGACCACTCTCGTTATGTTTATTATAATTGCCCTTCTTTGAATCCCATCGTATATCGATGCGAGTCTGATACCCCATTTAGTCACAATCAATTCTTTTTCGATAGTCTAAAATATAGAGACGAAATCCATTCTAGACCAAAGGTATATTTCCTTGAGTGTCTTGAGACCCTTTTCTCTTGGGAACGATATCAAACTTTGCCTGAAACATTTTCTTTCGACAATATTATTACAAACCTAAAACATTTTTATATAAATTTTGGATATTTCTTGTTTTATGATAAAAAACATGGTCGCATCCTTCTTATGTATGAAGGCGGAGATGATGAAGCAAGTATGATATTTTATCCGTAAAGATACAAACATCTTATATGAATATGCTTGTTTCAAAAAGAAGAGACCAACAACTTCCTTCGTCTTGGTTATTCAGGGGATAGTCTTGTATTCTTCTTCAAACAAAGCGTAATTGCTTGCAAAAGACAAAAAAATAATTATAATTCCTTTTATAGCGATTCAGGGAAAGGTGAAATTCCTTCTCGGCGGTAAACCCCGCGAGAGACTTGGTCTCAGGATTCGGTGCAATTCCGAAGGCGACAGTAAAGGCTGGATAGAAGAATAGCTAAATCTCAATTTTTGATATATGAGATTACCCTGGGGCGCTTTTGCTTCGGGGTAATTTTTATTTCCCGAGGGGAAAGGACTCAAAAGAATGAGAAGAAGTAGTGGAGAAGTCGTGACGCGTCTGGTAACAATCGCTTTGTTATCAGCATTAGGTTTCGTGTTGATGGCGTTTGCTCGTATTCCGTATCCGATGGCACCTTGGCTGATGATTGAATTGTCTGAGGTGACAGTCTTGATTGCTTATGCGATGTATGGCTTGGTTGGTGGATTATCTGTGGCGGTGATCAAAACTGCCTTGGATATGACAGTCCATGGACCGACTGCTGGTTTAGGTATTGGTAATCTTACTGCCTTATTTACCTCCTTGATGTTTGTCTTATCCTTATTTATCTGTGCTAAGGTCTTCAAGTGGTTCAACAAAGGATTGAAGTATCGTATCTTCGGTTATATCACCATCTCTTTATTTGTAACGATAGTTCTTACAGGAATGAACGCCTTGTTTATCACCCCATCCTACTTGACCGTCTATGGTCCAAATGCCCATTTCTCAACTTGTTTTGAAGAAGGGGCTATTGAAAATGTCATCGCTTATTTCCATGGTCAGGACGTTATGACGGGTATGGGCTCCTACTTTGGCTTAATCACTTTGGTTTATGGTCCGTTTAATTTGCTTAAGGCGGGTTTGTGCTGCTTGCTTTATGAATTGGTCTTCAACCGTTTGATCTTTGTTTTCATGCAGCGTTCTACGGCTATGAAGAAGTATTTCCTAGGTAATGTTTTTACAAAAGAAGAGTCAGATCAAGAAACAACTGAAGAATAGAAAATGGCTTCCGATTATTCGGAAGCCATGTTTTCGTATGATTCAATCGTTTCTTCTTTAGGTTTGATTCTGACTTGCATCCATAAGAGAAGTGCGATAGTTAGTG
>OMRU01000032.1 GCA_900313465.1 uncultured Clostridia bacterium | reverse complement strand
TGCTTGCTTTATGAATTGGTCTTCAACCGTTTGATTTTTGTTTTCATGCAGCGTTCTACGGCTATGAAGAAGTATTTCCTAGGCAATGTTTTTACGAAAGAAGAGACAGATCAAGAAACAACTGAAGAGTAGAAAATGGCTTCCGATTATTCGGAAGCCATGTTTTCGTCTTGTTTGGTTTCGGTTATTTCTTCTTTAGGTTTGATTCTGACTTGCATCCATAAGAGAAGTGCGATAGTTAGTGGAATTCCAACAAGAATGATTTCCCAGACTTGCCATCCGATTCCATTTGGTAGATCTACGCCAAGTTCTAAATAGGTGCAGACTACCATGGCCCAACTAAGTAAGATGCCATAGATGGTTCTTTGTACCTTTCCCCACCATAACCAGGCAAAGATAAATAATAAAAGGAAATCGACGGGGATCCACCATAAGAACGCTAACCAGTAGTTATACTGTAGAGATAACAGTAAGGAGATATATACAGCGACACAGATAAGCGGGGCTATCATACAAGAGATGATGGCTATCGCTTTGGTGTTGACTGGTTCTTTGTCCTCTTTTAAGAGATATTGAGATTTTTCTTTTCTGCTTCCTTCATGAACGAGATAATCCAGGGTGACCTGGTAATAATCGGCTAAGGCTTTTAAGGTTTCTAAATCAGGAAGAGTATCACCTCTTTCCCATTTGGAGACGGCTTTATCGGAGTAATTGAAAAGCTCGGCAAGCTGAATTTGAGTCAAGCCTTTTTCTTTTCTGAGTTCCGTAAGATTGTTGGCAACAATCGATTTTAATGGCACATTTTCGTTCATATTGCCTTTATTATACCCTAAAAACACGAGTTGTAAAGGCAAATTCTCTTATTAAGAGAGTCCTTTTTATCCACTCTCCAGATAAGAGAGTCCTCTCTCCAGATGGGGTAAAGTGGTTTAGGGTTACTACTATAACAGGTGTTTATATAATAAAACCAGATATTTCGAGGTGATTGATATGAACAAACCACTAGTACCAGTTTTCTTTGGATTCGATGAACGATTTGCCAAATTCGCATCGGTTGCCATTCTCTCTTTGATTGAGCATACTGATCCCAAAAGAAATTACCGCATTCATATTCTGCATACAGATTTATCCAAGGATACCCAAGACAAGATTCTTTCTATGGAAAGAAGAAATGTCTCCATCTGTATCAATGATGTTAACGAGGAAATCAAAGAATTGGTTTCTCATTTACCGGTGAGAGACTATTATTCTCCTTCGACTTATTATCGCTTGTTGATTGCAGACAAGTTCCCACTTTATAACAAAGCGTTATATATCGATTCTGATACGGCCATCAATGAAGATGTGGGTAAATTATTTGATGTCAA
Organism: uncultured Clostridia bacterium; assembly: GCA_900313465.1. Lineage (GTDB taxonomy): Bacteria > Bacillota_I > Bacilli_A > RFN20 > CAG-288 > Enterosoma. Next base: position 6,679 of record OMRU01000032.1, on the reverse strand, counting down.
CCTGCACAATCATTTAGTCGGCGCGGTAAATGAGGCTGTCATGCGTATTGATGAAGCTGCTTTATATTCCAGACTCTGCTTAGGCATTGATAACAAGAAATATTTCAATGCGGGCGTCTTGGTCATCAATTGTAAAAAATGGCGTGAAGTCGATGTGATGAGACAGTTTATTGACCTGGTTCATTTCTATACTTTCAGGGTAGCTCAGGATCAAGATTACCTTAATGTCATCTGCAAAGATGATGTGCAATATATCAGCCGCAGCTGGAACATGGAATGTATCAAGGATTGGAAAATCAGAGAAGGAAAAAGATATCTGATTCATTATGCTTTTGCTGCTAAGCCATGGCATGATATTCAGACGCTTTATTCTCAGTATTTCTGGGATACGGCTTTCCGTTCGCCTTTCTATATGGAAATCAAGGAAGTTTATGCTTCTTACACCTTAGAACAGCTTGCCAATGAAAAAAGAGTTCCTTTAAATGTCTTTAAAGCCTGTCTTGAAGAAGCCAACAATCCGGATAACTATCTTTGTCTTCTTCAGAGACGTCAAGAAGCCAAAGAAGAAGATCCAGAAGATATCTTTGATGAGGCTGGAATTATCGTTGCAGGAGTCTAGTTATGTCTAAACTTGCCTCGACGATATATTATACCGACGAGCTCAATGATGAATTCTCCACCATGGCGATTCATACACCAAAGATTACCAAGGATTATCAATATCTCAGAACTGGTTTCTTTAAAAGATTGCTACATGGCATTGTCTATTACCTGATCAGCAAACCTCTTGCCTGGTGTTATCTGAAGATGAAGTTTCATCATCAGATTGTCGGAAAAGAAAAACTGAAGGACATGAAGAAGAGGCCTCTCTTCTTATATGGAAATCATACGCAGATCATCGCTGATGCTCTGATTCCTACTTTTATCATGTCTCCTCGTTCTGTCTACACCATCGTTCATCCAAACAATGTAGCGATTCCCTTCATCGGACGTTTTGTCCCTTATCTTGGTGGTCTTCCTCTTCCTTCTGATTTAGGTGCCACAAGAAATTTCATGAAAGCGACAGACTATCTGGTGAAGAAGAACAAGGCACTGGTGATTTACCCAGAAGCCCATCTGTGGCCATATTACACCAAGATCAGACCATTTTTGGCCACCTCTTTTCATTATCCGGTGAAATATCACACACCCACTTATTGCTTTACCAACACCTATCATCAAAGAAAAAACAACAAGAAAGTAAAGATCATCACTTATATCGATGGACCATTTTATCCTAAAGAAGGACTTGATGATATCTCCGCTAGAGAAGATATCAGAAATCAGGTCTATCAGATTATGTCTTTTAGAGCAAAGAGCTCTGATAAGGAGATGATTCAATATGTCAGGAGAGAACAACATGATTAATCTGCTTTATTGTGGAAACAGCAAAGTCTTTGATGGTATCGTCACTTCTCTTCTCTCCATCTTGAAAAGATCAAAGAATGATTGCTATCGCATCTATCTTTATACGATGGAGTTGACCAGAATCAAGAAGGATTACACCCCTGTCTCAGATGAACTGATTGCGTTTTTAAATGAGATGGTCAAGGAATTCAATCCTGACAATGAAGTCATCAAGATCGATGTCACTTCTCTATATGAAAAAGAATTCAAAGGTTGCCCTAATGAAGGTGCTTATTGTTCTCCTTATACTTTGATTCGTCTTTTTGCTGATGAGGTTGAAGGTATGCCAGATAAACTCCTCTATCTTGATACGGACATCATGTTCAATCGAGATATTCATCTTCTTTATGATCAGGATATCTCAGGTTATGAATATGCGGCGGCTAGAGATCACTATGGGAAATATCTTCTGAATCCAAATTATATCAATGCAGGTGTCTTACTTTTTAACATGAAGAAATGTAAAGAGACGGGTTTGTTTGTCAAAGCAAGAACTCTGATTCAGAAGAAGAAACTGACATTTGCTGATCAGGATGCCATCTATAAATCAACCACCAGGAAGAAGATGTTGCCGCAGAGATTCAACGATCAGAAATTCCTACATAAGCATACTGTCGTCAGGCACTTTTCCAAACGCTTGTTCTATCTTCCTTATCCACATATAGAAAACATCAAGCAATATCACGTTGAGAAAGTGCATCAGAAATTTGGTTACCATCAGTTTGATGATATCTATGTCATCTATTCTGTTTATAAACATCGTTACGAAGGAGCCCTCCATGGAGAAAGATAAAGAAAGACTCAGAGTCCTAGCTAGAATCCAGGAATTAGAAGAGAATGGTCAGTTTGATGTGGATCCCGAAAATGACCCGCCTTCCAAAGTGATTCTTCCAGGGACAGTGGATTACAAACAAAAGAAACTATCGACGAGAATCAAGGCGAAGTTCACCTTTGCTTTAGCAAGAAAATTTCTTCATAAGATGATCAAGAACAAGCAGTTCATCGTAAAAGATGTCGTCGGTATTGAGAATCTTGATAATCTGGATAGTGGAGCTGTATTGACCTGCAATCATTTCTCGGCCATGGATTCTTTTGCCACCCAGGTGGTCTATGAGAAATCTCGTCAGAGCAAGAAGAGAAAACTCTTCCGCGTCATCAAGGAAGGTAACTACACATCCTTCCCTGGTTTTTATGGCAAACTGATGAGAAACTGCAACACGCTTCCTTTATCTAGCAATTTCCAGACCTTGCAGGAATTTCTTCGCGGTGCTTCCTATCATTTAAAAAACGGCAATTATGTTCTAATTTATCCAGAACAATCCATGTGGTGGAATTATCGTAAGCCAAAGCCGTTGAAGTCAGGTGCTTATACCATGGCGGTTCATGCTCATGTTCCGGTGGTTCCAATCTTCATCTGTATGGAAGATTCGGATGTCATGGGACAGGATGGATTCCCCATCCAGATGTACACCATCTTTGTCTTAAAACCGATTTTTGAAGATCCGGAATTATCTGCCAGTGAAAATAAAGAGATGATGGCAAAGAAAAACTATGAAGCCTGGAAAGCCATCTATGAGACATTCTATAACGAAAAACTAGAATATCTTACCAAATGATTCAAATCCATAGTCACGCGATAAGGCGTGACTTTTCTCTTTCCTTTTTTGACAAAAGAGGCAAAAGGCAAAGACGAAGGAGAGCATATCCTGGCATTCTCTTTGAAAACGCTTGCATAACCATATAGAATAATGGCGTGACTTTAAGAAAGGACATCTTCTTATGAACCGAAAATCGCGTGAAAATGGCATTTTATTCCCAATTTCCTGCCTTCCAGGAAATTATGGAATTGGTACGTTAGGCAAACATGCCTTTCGTTTTGTCGACTTCCTTTCTTCTGTCGGCGCAGAAATCTGGCAGATGCTGCCATTAAATGTCACTAGCTATGGTGACTCTCCTTATCAGTCTCCTTCCAACAATGGTTTGAATTATTATTTCATCGATCTGGATACCTTGATTGAAAAAGGTTTGCTTAAGAAAGAAGAAGTCGAGCATGTCAACTTTGGTTCTTCAGAGAGAAAAATCAATTATGGTCTTTTATTTGAAAACCGAATTGCTGTCTTAAAGAAAGCTTATCAGAGATTTGATAAGACGGATCGTAAGTTTATCGAATTTGTCAACGCAGGGAAATACCATGATTTTGCTTTCTTCATGACCATGAAGAGTCTTCATCATTTCTCTCCCTGGTATGAATGGAATGAGGATGAGAAAATCTATCGTATCGAAACAGAAAGAAAAGTCATTGCTGAAAACCAAGACTTATATCTCTTCTATCTCTGGACGCAATACGAATTCTTGCTGGAATATAAAGCCTTGAAGAACTATGCCAATCAAAAAGGTATTCTCTTGATGGGTGATATGCCTTTATATTTAGCTTATGATTCTGTTGAAGCTTATAAGCATTCAGAATTATTCTGCTTTGATGAAAAACATAACCCAACCATCGTTGCGGGTTGTCCACCGGATTATTTCAACGAAGATGGTCAACTCTGGGGTAATCCAATCTACAATTGGGAATACATGAAGAAAACCAATTACGAATGGTGGAACAAGAGAATCGAAGGTAACTTAGAACTCTTTGATATTTTAAGAATCGATCATTTCCGCGGCATTGCTGGCTACTATACCATTCCTTATGGTGCTACAAATGCCAGAGAAGGTAAATGGATTACTGGTCCTGGTATGGATTTGTTTGAAGGGAAACAGCATTTACCGATTATCGCTGAAGACCTTGGCTTCATTGATGAACCGGTAAAAGAATTGTTAAGAAAGTCTGGCTATCCAGGAATGAAGGTCTTGGAGTTTGCTTTTGATGGCAGAGAAGATAATGATCATAAGCCTTCTCAGTCCAAAGAAAACTATGTCTGCTATACTGGCACTCATGATAATGAACCATTGCTCAGCTATCTTTCTAACATGGATCCTCAGGACCTTGAAACCTTTAAGAAAGATGTGAAGAAAGAATGCGAACTCTTCCATGTGGATTATCACGATGAAACTTTAAAAGATCTGGTCCGTTGTGTGGTTTCTCTTTGCTATGCCTCCCCTTGTAAGTTAGCCATCGTTCCTATGAGCGATGTGATTCCTTTTGGAAAAGAAGCCAGATTGAATACTCCTTCTCTTCTTTCTGATTCTAACTGGTCGTTTAGATACCTAGAAGAAGATTTCTCTGAGGAAGTAAGACTCTTCTTAAAAGAGAATATTCAGAAATATCACAGATAAAAAAATATGGTGGTCAGCCTGATATAGGGCTGACCATTTATAGTTTATCGATTGCCATTCACTCCGTTCTCATTAAATCAAGAAGCTAGAAAGTAAAATATCCCAACCGGATTTCCGGTTGGGATTGTTTAGTTCTACTAGAAAACAGATGCTTTTAAATCTGGGCTACACCTGTCTCAACTGCAGCTTTGGCCACCGCTTTAGAGACCGCCTCAACCACTCTCTTATCGAATGGAGATGGAACGATGTAATCAGGAGTGAGTTCCTCATCTTTGATGACATTGGCAATTGCATGAGCAGCCGCCAATTTCATCTCTTCGTTGATCTTTTTGGATCTGACGGATAAGGCACCTTTGAAGATGCCTGGGAAAGCTAAAACATTATTGATCTGGTTAGGGAAATCGGAACGGCCTGAACCGACGATATATGCACCAGCTTCCTTAGCATCAGGATAAGAGATTTCTGGAACTGGATTTGCCATGGCAAAGACGATGGCATCCTTGTTCATGGAAGCGACCATTTCTTTGCTGACAAGGTTTGGTGCAGAAACGCCGATGAAGGCATCGGCACCTTTTAATAATGAAGCGAGCGTGTTGTCATGAGTCTTGGGAGAGTCAAAGATGCCATCATCTAATAATTCCTGAATGAGGAAATCGTAAGTGACATATTTTTCTTGGTCGACGACACCTTGAATGTTATAAGCGTTGATGGTACCAACACCGATTTTCTTCAGCATTCTAGCAACCATGGAACCAGCAGCACCAGTACCAGAAAGAACAACTCTCATATCCTTTAAGTTGCGCTTGGTGAGTCTAGCGATGTTTAAAAAGGCGGCGGCTACAATGATGGAAGTACCGTGCTGGTCATCATGGAAGACTGGAATGTTCATCTCTTCATTGAGTCTTCTTTCAATGGTGACACATCTTGGAGCAGAGATATCTTCAAGGTTGATGGCGCCTAAGGTTGGTTCAAGATATTTGCAGGTCTTGATGATTTCTTCGACATCCTGTGTCTTCAGACATAAAGGGAAAGAATCGACACCGGCTAATTCTTTTAACAGAATGGATTTACCTTCCATGACAGGAATAGCAGCATCAGGTCCGATGTTTCCAAGACCTAAGACGGCCGAACCATCGGTGATGACAGCAACCATATTCTGCTTGGCGGTATAGACATAACTTAAAGAAGGATCTCTTTCAATTTCTTTGCAGGCATAAGCTACGCCTGGAGTATAAGCTAGAGCAAGGTCGTGCTGGTTTTCGATTCTGACCTTGGAACGCATTTCTAATTTGCCACCTTTTTCTTTGTGTAAGGCAAGTGCTTCTTCTTTTAAATCCATAATGATGTTTTATCTCCCTTTAAATAAGTTGTTTCCTTCGTAATCAATTGCAACAATCATCTTAAAGTTTTTGACATATAATCTCTTGATAGACTCTGGCCCTAAATCCAAAAAGGCGATTTCCTCAGCTTCTTGGACGGCCTTGGATAATAAGGCTCCACAGCCACCAGTGGTAACAAAATATAACAGATGATGATTGATATATTTTTTGGTGCATTCATTACTTCTTGGACCTTTACCGATAGTGGCAACTACCCCAAGTGTATTCATCATGTCAGCATAAGGATCCATTCTGGAAGAAGTGGTTGGGCCAATCGAACCGATCACTTTTCCGGGTTTGGTAGGTGTTGGACCTGCGTAGTAGATGAAGGAATCCTTGAAGTCGACAGGCAATTCTTTTCCTTTTTCGAGGTATTCCTGGATTCTTTTATGGGCGGCATCTCTAGCGGTATAGATGACACCTTCAAACTCAACGATGTCTCCCGCCTTTAGTAAGGCTAACTTTTCTTTTTCTTGAGGATATCTGATGATCATAAGGTGACCTCCTTATGACGACAAGCATGACACTGTAAGTTGACGGCTACTGGAAGAGAGGCAATATGGCAGGCATAGAGA
>OMRU01000078.1 GCA_900313465.1 uncultured Clostridia bacterium | reverse complement strand
GAACAGATTATTCGTCCTACCGGTCTTCTTGATCCAATTATCGAAGTCAGATTCAACACCAATAACCCAATCTATGACTTGATGGACGAAATCAAGAAGAGACTAGCAAAGAATGAACGTGTCATGGTTGTCACCCTTACGGTCAAGGATGCCGAAAACTTAACCGACTTTTTCAAGAGTCATGATTTTAAGGTCGCTTATCTCCAGCATGAGATATTGACTCTGCAAAGAACAGAAATTATCTATAAATTAAGAAAAGGTATCTATGAGGTCTTAGTCGGTATCAATTTGTTAAGAGAAGGTCTAGATATTCCAGAAGTATCTCTTATCGCCATTTTGGATGCGGATAGACAAGGCTTCTTGCGTTCGGCTCGCTCATTGACGCAGATTGCCGGCCGTGCTGCAAGAAACGCCAATGGTAAAGTCATCATGTATTGTGATGAGATTTCTGATGCTATGGCTATCACCATCAAGGAAACCAAGCGCAGAAGAGAACTTCAAGAAAAATATAATGCGGAGCATGGCATTGTTCCTAAGACCATCATCAAGAATATTCAGGCACCGATCCATATGATTGATGATGAAGCTAGTAACAAACATAAGAACGCTGCTAAGGAAGGTAAGATGACCATCAAGCAGAAACAACTGATGATTAAGAACCTTACTTCTGAGATGAATAAGGCAGCTAAGGCGCTAGACTTTGAAACAGCAGCCAGTCTTCGCGATCAGATTTTAGAACTCAAAGCCAGTCTGGATAAGTAGATGGGATATGTTTTTTTGGAAATCTGAAATGTTTCTGTTGTGAATATAAAAAGTAATCTTTTATAATGAATGCTATGAGTGATAATCAAAGAAAAATAGAAATCATAGATGACAAGCCGTTGACGTTTTCAATGTACACAGAGAAGATGACGGCTTTGATGGTTCAGGAATATAATGATCCGGAACATTTTTTTGCTGTTGCAAAAAATGTCTATTTGCAAAACTATAAATATTTCTCGTATGTGGAGCGGTCTAAGGCGATTATCAGTATATTCCGCGATGCTTTTCGTGCCTATAATTCTGAATGGAAACATAGGTTGTATCAGCGTTTCTTGAAATTCACTTCTGATTTACCATTGGCGGCTGCTGACTTTGCCAACCTGTTTGAGTCTTTTCTTCTCATGCTTAAAAAAAGGGATGAAAAAATCGATTTCTTTGTGGATGCTACTCGATGTGGATGTTATGTTGAGGTGATCAATAGAATTGTCCGCGATGAGTTCTTCAAAAAGTATTATTCGTATTTTTATAGCTTTTCCATCAATGATGCTTCTGCCCTTATCAAAGCATTATATGACTCTACTTTGATTTCTCTTGTCAGAGGCTTCAATGACTCTTATTATGAATATGACAATTACATTTCAGCGATCATTAAAAGCGAGAGAGTGGATGCTATCAAAGCGCTTCTGAATAATCCCCATATTGCTTTCGGTTCTTATTCTCGTTCACTTTTGGACGAATATTTATCCAAGACAACAGACGAATCCATGCATAAACTTGCTTTATATTTCAAGTTGCGTGGATATTCTGTGAAGTTTTCGGATTTTGTGGAATATGTCAAATCTCTTACTCCAGAAGAACATAGAGAAAAACATGGAGAGTTGCTGAACATTGCTCATCGCAATCATTTTGATAAAGGCTATGATATCCTTTTGGGCACGGATAAAGGAACTACCATCTTACGAACATTGTCATTATCTGAATTTATTGTTCTTAGTGAAATCATCAAAGAAAAATATCATGAAAAATATCTATCAGCGCTTTGTTCTGCCATCAAGAAAAAATTGAACAAACGTGATGACTATATCGACGTATTTGTATGCATAGAAAAATATCCGGAGAACATGGAAGAGTTTTTAAAAATCCCTGAAATACAGGAGTATTCGTTATTGTCTGATAATTATCGCAGCAGATTTATGGCCGTTCTGAAAAAACAGAATTTGCTAGAACAGCTGCCAATCATGAAATATGGGGGCTGATGATAATTATGTTTTTGATCAAAGCAGATATTGAACAAAGACGCGAATGGAAACAAACCATCAAAAAAAACGATGAGGCGTTTCGTTTTTATAATGAATTGATGGATGGAAAATATGATATCTATTTTTCGTATCTCCCGGATGATCAGGTCTTGATATATGAAGCTTTGCCCAAAGAAAATGATGGCAAGTATGCTTCCTTGGTGGTGGATATCCGCCGTGTTGTGTCGAATTTAGCTGGAACGGATACTCCAAGAGTACATGCTTTTGCGTGCTATCTTTGCGAGAAGGATAGCGAGAAAAGCGAGGCGGAACTAAAAGAAATCTACGGATCTTTGTATGAGACCCTTGCGCCGCTAGCTATGTTATCTACAAAAGATGCGAAAGAGCGCAAATCATCGATGCCATTGTTTTTGCAACTCACTAGAGAAATCTTACAGGATGATCATCAGGAACATGTTGATAAAATTCAACTAGAATATCTCATCGAAGTGGATTCGTACGATGATTGTGAGAGCCATATTCGCTTGCGTGTCATCAGCAATAACAGAGCCAGGCTTGTCAAAAAACCGCAAGAGCTCTTAAAGGCAGCTTTTTCGAGTGTGGAGGTTGAGTTTGCAAACATTTATCTTACTCTTTCCCCCGAAAGTTTTTCTGATAAAGATCTACAAGCGCTCCGATTCCTAGCCAGCAGACAAATCGCGGATTATCGCTACTCGTATCGTTATTATGATGATGATATCACGCTGGATGGTGAAAGTCTTTGTGATTTATTACATATCTTAAAAGGGACGAAAGTGGTCTTTGATGACAAGACAACTAAAATATCACCTGAAGTGATCAAGGCAAAGGCTGCGATTTTAGCAGATGGTTCATTTAATTTTGAACCGAACGTGTCAGGGATTGCTTTTTTTCATGACACAAAATGTGCAATCGCTGATCAGAACAAGAACAGTATCGCTTTGTTAGAGTTTAACAACCAGAAAGAGATGAAACTGTATGAGTTCAGTTACAACCATCCGGATTTTCGTTTTGAATTGTTCCAAAATGAAATTTCTTCATCTATTGTTCCGATGGTAGAAGATAGTGTTTCTGTTGCCAATGAATTCAAGGAAAAACATCCTACCCAAAAAGATGAAATTTGTTATTATGTGACCTACACTGAGAAAGATACGTTATCTTTCAGGAGTGAGTTTTTGAGAAACAAAGAAGTGGTTTCTCAATCCATTTTTGTCTCTTCATTGCCTGCAAAAAGGAAATTTTATCAATTTGAGGATGCGTTAGAGGAACTGCACTTGCCACAAGATGGTGAAATCACTTCTCCTAGTGAAATTATCGCTTTCCTGAAGATGGATATATCACCATTACAAAAAGCTGCTAAAGTCATGCTCAGTGAGGAACTGGCCAACAAAAAGGTTTCTGGTGTGGGTAAGATCAATATCCGCATGAACTCAGAGATTGACTGGCTGAATTTAGAAGTAGCGAGTGATACTTACACAAGCGAAGAACTCGATAAGATCCTCATGGCTTATAAAAAGAAGAAAAAATATATTCGCCTGAGGGATCATTTCATTTCTTTTGATGAAGAAGATAGTCAATCCTTCTTTGAGTTGGTGGATGATTTCAATCTTACTTCAGTAGAGCGTGAAAGATTGCCTATTTACGATGCTTTGAAATTATCGACTTATAGTGAAAATGAGTTTTCAGTTCTTTATTCTAAGGAAATCAAAGATCTGTTTGATGATATCAAACATTTCAAAGATGAGAAACTGGTGCTACCAGATAACATGCTCAAGAATTTAAGGAATTATCAGTTGGATGGTGTCAAATGGCTTCATGTATTAGCAAGACACAATCTCAGTGGTATTCTGGCTGATGATATGGGCTTAGGAAAAACATTGGAGATGATTTCGTTGATTGCCTCTTTGAAAGCGACTAAGCCGGTTTTGATTGTTTCCCCAAAATCTTTGATTTATAACTGGGAAAATGAATTCAGGAAATGGAATCCTGAAGCAAAGGTCTTTGTCTTAGATGGCGATAAGAATTCTCGAAATGTCGTCATCTCAAATATCGATAATAGCAAGGGAGATATCTATGTCACTTCTTACGATTCTCTAAGAAATGATGTGGACCTCATGACGAAGTATTCTTTTTCGTTGGTTGTTCTGGATGAGGCACAAAGCATTGCCAATGTCTATGCCAAGAAAACCAGAGCTGTAAAAGAGATTCAAAGCGATCACAAATTCGTTTTGACCGGCACACCAATTCAAAATTCACTCTTGGATTTGTGGTCTGTGTTTGATTTCTTGATGCCAGGTTATCTTCCGAGTTTCAAAAACTTTTCTGCGCAATATGGTAAATTGACCATCGATGACCAGGAAATGAAAAGAATCCTGATGAAGAAGGTTGCGCCATTTGTCTTGAAACGTACCAAAAAGGAAGTCTTGAAGGATTTGCCACCAAAAGAAGAACAGGTGCTGACTGTTAATATGTCAGATAAGCAGCGTGAACTTTATGATGCTTATATTCAGAGAGCAAGAAATGCCTTAAATGATCCAGAGAGCAATAAGATTGCCATACTTGCTGAGATTACCAGATTAAGAGAAATCTGTGTTGATCCGAGCATGTTTATTGAAAACTTCCTGGATGAGTCTGCAAAATTACAAGTTGCTGTCGAACAGATCAAAATGGCAATCGAAAATGGGCATAAAGTTATTGCTTTCTCCTCGTTTGCAAAAACCTTGTTCCACCTAAAAGAAATGCTTGGCCATGAAAAGATTGCCTCATACATGATTT
>OMRU01000031.1 GCA_900313465.1 uncultured Clostridia bacterium | reverse complement strand
GCCTTTAAGACCTTACCAGTTTTGCCTTTGTCGTCGCCAGAAAGGACGATAACAGTATCACCAGTTTTGATTTTCATGTTCATTTCCTCCTAGACTATAAGACTTCGACGGCCAAAGAGACGATCTTCATATATCTATCGCCCTTTTCACGAAGCTCACGAGCAACAGGACCGAAGACACGGGTGCCCTTTGGAGTGCCGTCTTCGTTGATTAAGACGACAGCATTATCATCGAAACGGATGGTGGAACCATCTTTTCTGGAATAAGCCTTCTTGACACGGACAATAACGCCCTTGACAACGTCGGATTTCTTGACTTTGCCGTTTGGAATAGCATCCTTAACAGCACAAATGACAACATCGCCGACACTAGCGGATTTTCTGTGAGAACCACCCATGAGGTGGAAAACTCTGACAGAACGAGCACCAGAGTTATCAGCAACAACTAAGTTAGTTTCAGTCTGAACCATGGTTACTCTCCCTTCTTAACCACTTCAACTAAGCGGAAATGCTTGTCGTGGCTTAATGGACGGCATTCTTCGAAGATGACGACATCACCGACTTTAGCGACGGAATTTCTATCATCAACTTTGTACTTCTTACGAACAGAGACTCTCTTCTTGTAGATTGGATGAGCCTTATAGGTTTCGGTTTCTACAACGATAGTCTTGATCATGTTAGCGGAGATAACAGTACCCTGTAATCTTCTCTTAGGGGCCTGAGTAGCCTGTTTAATTTCTTCAGCCATTTTACTTTAGCCTCCAATTACTTAGCAGCAGCTTCTTTAGCTGCAGCTTTACGTTCATTTTCAACCGTTAAGCATCTGGCGATGTCTTTACGGCAAGCGGTGATCTTTGCACCATTGTCTAACTGACCGGCCTTAGCCTGGAATCTCAAGGAGAGTAAATCGCCCTTTAATTCATAGACCTTCTGAGCGAGGTCTTTGTCAGATAATTTTCTAACTTCTTCGATAGTCATTATTTGTTTTCCTCGCCTTTCTTAACGACTCTGGTAGTGACAGAGAGTTTGTAGCCAGCCTGCTTTAAAGCATACATGGCATCATTTGGATTGATGCCGCCGATTTCGAACATGACAGTTCCCTTATCGACAACAGCGACCCACTGTTCAACGGTACCTTTACCATTACCCATACGGACTTCAGCAGGTTTCTTGGTGAGACCTAAGTATGGGAAGATACGAATGTAAGTCTTACCGAACTTCTTGGTGTATCTGGATAAGACGACACGAGCAGATTCGATCTGACGGTTGGTGATATAGCCACCGCGAGTAGCGACAAGACCAAAATCGCCGTAAGCAACCGTATTGGTTCTGGAAGCGAAATCCTTTGGTCTGATCAAATGGCTACGACGCCATTTTAATCTCTTTGGTTGTAACATTCTTATTCTCCTTTCTGCTCAGGAGCATCCTTACCTTCGCTTGGAGTAGCCTGAGGAGCTGGACGGTTGCCGCGATTTGGGCGGCCACCCTTGCCGTTGAAACGGCCACGACCGAAAGTCTTCTGTTCTGGACGACGTTCTCTTAATTCCTGATAGTTTTCAGGGAGAGCGATCCAGACCTTGACACCAATGACACCATAAGTGGTGTGGCATGGAGTGTAGGCATAGTCAATTGGCTGACGTAAGGTGTGAAGACCAAGAACACCTTCACGATATTCTTCGTAACGAGCGATTTCAGCACCGCCGATACGACCCTTGGTCATGGTCTTGCAGCCGAGAGCACCAGCTCTCATGACTCTCTGAATAGCCTTCTTCTGGACAACACGGTAGGAAGCTCTTTCCTGAAGCTGTTTGGCGATGTCCTTGGCAACAAGCATAGCGTCCAAATCAGGATTCTTGATTTCGACGATAGTGAACTTGATGGTCTTGGCATCCTTCTTGAGGAGCTTGGCAACCTTAGCAGTGATTTCCTTGATCTGAGCGCCATCTTTGCCTAAGACAATAGCTGGGTGGCTAACTAATAAGGAAATAGTGATGTTGTTCTTGATTCTTTCAATATCAATTCTGGATAAACCAGCATCGATCTTGTTGAGAAGTGGTTCAAGATACTTTCTGATCTTGATGTCTTCTTCAAGATAAGAAGCATAAGTCTTCTTGTCAGCATACCAGTGACTGGACCAGTCACGGTTGATGCCTAAACGTAAGCCGTTTGGATTAACTTTCTGACCCATAATTACTTAGCCTCCTTGGTCTTGAGAGTAACGAAGACGTGAGACCAGCGCTTGACTAAGCCGCTGGCAGAGCCCTTAGCTCTTGGTAAGATTCTCTTTAATCTCATTGCATCATTAGCAGTGATTTCAGCGATGTATAAGGAATCGCGGTCCATCTTGAAGTTGTTGACAGCGTTAGCTTCAGCAGACTTGATGAGCTTTTCGATATCCTTAGCGCACATCTTAGAGCAGTTTTCTAAGATAGCATAAGCAGTATCAAGGTCCTTGCCACGGACTAAATCGATGACAAGTCTGACCTTTCTTGGAGTGACACCATAGTTAAGGAGCTTAGCCTTGGCTTCGGTGACAACTTTTTCTTCTGCCAAAGGCTTGACTTCAGCAGTTTTGGTTTCTTTTTCAGCCATGTTCTCTCTCCTTATTTAGCAGCCTTATCGTCACCAGCTTTATGAGCGGTGAAGGTGCGGGTGAAAACGAATTCACCTAATTTGTGGCCAACCATGTCTTCAGTGACATAGACTGGAACGAAAGCTCTGCCGTTGTGGACAGAGATAGTGTGTTCAATGAATTCCGGGAAGATAGTGGAACGTCTGGACCAAGTCTTGATGACTTCCTTCTTGCCGGAGGCATTCTGCTCCTGAACTCTCTTGAGGAGCTTTGGATCGCAATATGGACCCTTTTTAGAACTTCTGGACATTTCTCATTCTCCTCCTGTTTACTTACCGTTACGTCTTCTGACGATGAGACGGTTAGATCTGTTCTTCTTGGAACGAGTCTTGACACCCATGAGTCTTCTACCCCAAGGAGATCTTGGAGCATCATGACCGACTGGGTTCTTACCTTCACCACCACCATGTGGATGGTCGTTTGGGTTCATGACAGCACCACGGACGGTTGGACGTTCGCCAAGCCATCTGGTTCTACCAGCCTTACCCTTGGAGGTGAGGTTGAAATCTTCGTTGCCGACAGCGCCGATAGTGGCTCTGCAGGTTAAGAGGAACTTTCTGACTTCGCCGGAGGCTAATCTTAAGGTGCAGTACTTATCTTCCTTACCTAAGATCTGAGCAGAAGTACCAGCAGCACGGCAGACCTGGCCGCCCTTGCCTGGCTGGAGTTCAACGTTGTGAACAGTGATACCTTCTGGGATGGAACCTAATTCCATGCAGTTACCGACAGAGATTTCGCCGGTCTTGCCATCAGTAACAGTCATGCCGACAGTTAAGCCCTTTGGACAGATGATGTATCTCTTCTTGCCCTTGGTATCGATGATTAAAGCGATACGGCAGTTTCTGTTTGGATCGTATTCGATAGCCTTGACAGTAGAGGTGGATTCACCACTTCTCTTGAAGTCGACTAAACGATACATTCTCTTGTTACCACCACCGATGTGACGGGTAGTGATGTAGCCCTGATTGTTTCTACCACCAGTTTTCTTGAGTGGTACAAGCAAAGATTTTTCAGGAGCTTTCTTAGTGAGATCTCTCGTAGATAAAGTGGCGAGATTTCTCATACCCCCAGTAAGAGGGTTATAAGTCTTAATAGCCATGATTTTCTCCTATAACTTTCTTTGATTATTCGGCTTCTTCATTGGCAGCTCTTTCTTCGTTAGCAACAGCGGCAGTAATCTTGCCGAGATCGAAGGAAGAGTCAAATCTGACAATGGCTCTCTTGTAGGCAGCTAACTTACCAGAGAATCTACCAACTCTTCTGGTCTTAGGAAGAACGTTACGAGTGTTGACGCTCTTGACCTTGGCGTTGAAGATGGCCTGGATAGCAGCCTTGATTTCAAGCTTAGTAGCTTTCTTAGCAACAGCGAAGACCATTGCGTTGTCAGTGGCCTGTAACTTCTGGGTTTCTTCAGTGACAATAACATACTTGACAATGGAGAAGTCCTTGATGATAGCAGGACGAGTGACATATTCAACTGGTTCTTCAACTTTCTTTTCAGCAGCTTTCTTAGTGGAAGCAGCCTTCTTGGTGGTAGCAGCCTTCTTGGCTGGAGCCTTCTTGGCAGCAGCTTTCTTGGCTGGCTTGGTTTCTTCAGCTGGAGTTTCAACAGCTTCAGCTTCGAGTTTCTTTTCTTCAGCCATAATTACTTAGCCTCCTTGCATTCGTCGCAATCGCAATCGACATCGTGATCGAGACAAGCTGGGATAACACCCTTGACCATGATGAGCTTCTTAGCATTAAGAATGTCATAGACAGAAAGGTTATCAGCGGAAACGATGATGACGGATGGGATGTTAGCAGCAGCCTTGATGAGGTTTTCATCATAAGCAGCAACAACTAATAAGTTCTTCTTTTCATCTGCGCCGATAGCAGTTAAAGCCTTGGCGAAGTCCTTGGTCTTGTTAGAAGTGAAGGCATCGTTGGTTAAGACGATGAGATCATTGTTAGCGACCTTGTCAGATAAAGCAGAAGTGAAGGCAATGTAATGTTCCTTCTTATTCATCTTTAAGGTGTGATTCTGTTCACCGTTTGGAGCGAAGACAACACCACCGTGTCTCCAGACTGGAGAGTTAGTGGTACCAGCTCTAGCGCGACCAGTACCCTTCTGTCTGAATGGTTTGCGGTTGGAACCATGGACGATGTCACGGGTAAGGGTGTGAGCAGTATCAACTCTTCTGTTAGAGAGGTCAACTCTGATAGCTCTCTGAACAACAACTTCTTTGATTTCAGCACCGAAGAGGTCAGCGGGAAGGGCGACTTCTTCGACCTTTTTGCCAGCATAATCAACTACTGGCCAGTTAAGATTTTCGTTAGCCATTTTAATTCTCCTTCACCTATTAGGATCTCTTAGAAGTCTTCATTGGGTTGACAGCCTTCTTTGGAGCGGCATTAGCCTTAGCAAGAGCTTCTTGCTGCTTTCTTTCGATATCAGCGATGGTCTGAGTGGTGTAGTCAACGATTGGGCTGACAGCAAATGGTCTCTTGTGTTCCACAGTAGAACGAATCTTCATGATGGAATACTTTGGACCAGCGACAGAACCACGGATTAAGATGCAGTTCTTTTCGACATCGACAGCAACGATGGCGAGGTTGAGAACGGTTCTGGTCTGTGGTCTCCACTGACCGGACATCTTCTTACCGGCGTGGACACGGTTGTTGCAACGACCATTGGTAGCTAAGGAACCAATCTGTCTGTGATAACCGGAACCATGGCCCTTTGGACCGATGACACCATGATATCTCTTGATGGTACCAGTGTAACCATGACCCTTGCTCTTAGCAGTGACATCGACGATATCGCCAGCGGCGAAGATAGAAGCATCAATGCTAGAACCGACTTCATATTTGCCGTAGATTTCATCGCCTTCTAATTCGCGGATGAAATATTTTGGAGCAGTGTTGGCCTTTTTGCAAACACCGGCTAATGGCTTGTTAGCACGGCTCTCCTTTTTATCTTCGTAGCCAATCTGAAGAGCTTCATAACCATCCTTCTCTTTGGTCTTGACCTGGAGAACGACGTTTGGAAGTACTTCAACAACAGTAACTGGATAGGTAGAACCGTCTTCGGCGAAGACAGAGGTCATACCAATCTTTCTTCCGATGATAGATTTCATAAACTGTTCTATCCTCCTTACAACTTGATCTCAACGTCAACGCCAGCTGGCAAATCGAGATTCTTGAGAATGTCGATGGTCTGCTTGGTTGGACGATTGATATCAATCAATCTCTTATGCGTTCTGATTTCGAACTGTTCGCGGGAATCCTTGTCGACGAATGGAGAACGTAAGATAGTGAAGATCTGTTTTTCAGTAGGGAGCGGGATAGGTCCAACTACCTGAGCGCCGGTCTTCTTAGCGGCTTCGACGATCTTAGCGACCGCCTGGTCAAGGACTTTGTGATCATAGCCCTTGAGACGAACACGAATTGATTTGTTTTCTGCCATTGTGTTTCCTCCTTTACCCCAGATCTAAGTAGGGGCATCCGTTCAGTATGAATAACCGGAATACGTTGACAACCGCTGTAGGCGTTTCCGCAACTTCACACGTCAATACGGGCTGAAATGGCATTCAGCGGGTAATAGTCTACTATCAGAAAGCATATAAGTCAACAAAAAAGTTAACTTTTTTTGTGTTTTTTTCACGCCTTTATAATATATAGTATTTACACGCGCGCGTAAAGATACAACCCTTGACGGCGTTTCGAGCATCTCTTGTATACAAATACTTCTTCAAGTTTTCACTTTCCAGGGGATAATTGTCATTTTTTCGACTTTTTTGGCCAATTCTTTGATGTTTAAAGGGGTTATCGTACAACTTAGCCCGGCGTTTTGAATTATAGAAGACTATTGGAGAAAATGACCTCTTGGTATAGAATATCCGTATGAAAATAAATTTAAACAACACCGATCGTCAGAAACTTGACGACATTCTCTCTCAGCGCGATGAGAACTATGAAGTCTCCCAATTGTGGAACAATTTCTTGCAGGATAACTTTGATGCCTTAAACAAGAAGGGTATTGAAGACCTCATGGATAAAGAAGGCTTAGATGAAAAGACAGCTGTAGAGGAAGCCTTCTTTAACTACCTTCAGCTCGATTCTGCTGATCCTGTCATCGAAAAGATGAAGGAAGACACTCTCTTTGGTTGTCTTACTCCTTTAAAGGAAAAAGCCTTCCTCGATCAGCCTTTTAACCATATCCCAGTAAAAAAGGTCGTTTTAGGCCCCTATCAGTTGACCTACAACTATTTTGAACCATACGAACTGTTTAACGATAATGACACTATGGCTGATAGTGAGAACAACTTTGCTGAAAAGACCCATGTCTCTTATTTCAGAAGCAAGGTTCCTTATCTCATGCTGATGCAGAAGAGTGAAGTCTGGATGTCTATCACTCCTCATGAGATTCATACCATGGAAAAGGATATCAAGAATGCCAAAGGCAAAGTCCTTACTCTTGGCTTAGGTCTTGGTTATTACGCTTATGAAGTCTCCAACAAGGATGATGTCACTTCCGTCACCATCATCGAAAAAGATAGCAAAGTCATTCAACTCTTTGAAAAAAACATTCTTCCTTACTTCCCTCACAAAGAAAAAATCCATATCATCAAGCAAGACGCCTTCTTGTACTTTGAAAG
The DNA here is from genome assembly GCA_900313465.1 of uncultured Clostridia bacterium. GTDB lineage: Bacteria > Bacillota_I > Bacilli_A > RFN20 > CAG-288 > Enterosoma. Next base: position 957 of record OMRU01000031.1, on the reverse strand, counting down.
AGAACTTCAGAAAGAAGAGTATGACTACATCTTTGTTGACATCTATCACACCGCCGAAGACGCTTTATGGATGTATTTAAGATTCAAGAGTGACGAAAAGAAATATCACTACAAGCCTTGCCACTACTGGATTGAAGAATCGATCTTATGTCTCTTTAGAAGATATGTCCTAGCCATCATAGAAGAATACTTCCAAGGTATGACGGAAGAAGACTATCAGGTTGTCGAAGATGAGGAAAACAAACTCTTCCACGATCTCTTTATGATTTTGAAAGACCGCGAATTCAATTCCATCGATGACATCATCTCCCTATTAAAGAATGACGGATTAAAAGAATTAGCAAAAAATTTCTAGATTTGAGAAATTTTTTAGAAAATTTGTAATCATTTCCAAGCCATTTTGAGAGAAATATATTATATTATTTCAGTTGGTTTTTTTACGACTGACAATTAGAGGGGGTAAATTACAGATGGCAATCAAAATTTTTTGCGACGCTGGAAGCAACCTTTATCCAGCCATCTTAAAAGAGAAGAATCTTGACATTCATGTCATGAGCATGAACGTCATCTTAAATGGACAGACTTATTGTTGTTACGATGATGAAATTGACGTTCCCGCTTTTTCCAAGACCTATTATGCTGCCTTGGATCCAGCCAAGAAGAATGTCCACACTTCCTTAGTTTCTCCCGGACAGTTCCAGGAAGCCTTCCAGAAGGAAGTCGATGAAGGTAACCAGGTCATCTGCTTTACCATGGCCAAGGGTATCTCTGGCACTTATCAGTCCGCTTGTATCGCTGCCGATATGGTAAACGGTCAGGCTGATAAAGAAGTCGTTCATGTCATCAACTCCGCCACCGCTGGTTTTGGTGAAGGTATGCAGGCTATCTACGCCTATGAAAACGTCAAGAGAGGCAAGTCCTTTGAGGAAGTCATCAAGGAAGCGGAAGATCTTGTCT
>OMRU01000027.1 GCA_900313465.1 uncultured Clostridia bacterium | reverse complement strand
AAAGTCCAGGAGACAGACTGAATCTTCAAGATAGCCCAAACGGCGGTGATTGGAGCTGTCAGGAACATTCTCATCATCAATAAGAGTGTCATCTGGAACATCTGGACATCGTTGGTCGTACGAGTGATCAAGGAAGCGGTAGAGAAGTGATTGATTTCCGCCAAGGAGAACGAGGTGACTTTGTCATTGACAGCCTTACGGATAGAGGTAGCAACTCTAGAGGAGATAAAGGAAGCCATCACGGAAATCACCATCTGGCAACCTACCATACCCGTAGCAAGAAGTAGCATGATTCCACCATTGAACCAGATATCACCAACGTTGGCATTTGCAATTTCACCAACAGCAGGAGACATCTGCCCAAAGTTTTCATTCACCATCTTCCAGAAACCATTCAAGAGAGTTTCTTGACTTGTGGTTGTATCAAAAGTAGCTTTATAGCCGGAATAGAGAGCACCAAACTGTTTTCCTAATTCCGCTGGATTGTTACGTATATAGACGTATTGGATGGACTTGGTGATATTGGAAATATAATCCATCATCGTCATAGTGCAATATACCTGCAAAATGGTCAATCCAGCAATCATGAGAATCATGACCCAGTCTTGCGCTTTTAAGAATTTCATTAGTCTAATCATCGTTTAACAGTCCTTCCCGCATACAGATCTGATACCCAAGTCCTAATAGTTTTTCAGATTCTGTAATGAACGTTTCAAATTTGTCGACACCATATTCTTCAATTACGGTCTCAATAAAATGATTGGCTTTTTCCATCTTGTTCTTGATCCACTGATATCCTTCATCAGTAAGAGAGACCAAGACTTTACGTTTATCCTGATCATCGATTTCTCGAGCAATCAGATTCTTCGCCTCAAGAGATTTCAAGGCATTGCCAATTCGACCGGTTCCCACTTTCATCAATATGGCTAAATCACCCGAATACTGAGCTTTAGGATATTGATGGAAAAGAAGACCTAAGATTCCTTTTTCACCTTCTGTCAAAGAGCTCATCCTTTTTGGTGGCAAGTCATGATGAAGTTTAAAGGAAAGTTCCAACACTTTTTTTCGCAGTTCTACTTTATCCATAGCGCCTCCTTATCTCACAGTGTGACATTTAAATCTCACAGTGTGAGCCAAAATAATATCACGATATAGAATTGTATGCAAGAAAAACACACTCAGAATTTCGATAAATCTAAAAAGCCGGGTGTTGCCCCGGCTTAGGACGCTTTAAAGTGGTGAACCAGATTCATCCCATTTTCCTTTGGAATCAGGGATTTTCTGTTCTTCCTTTTCTGGATTATAGATGAACTTACGACTGCGGATACGATGGATGATCTTACCAAAGAGAGTGAAGTAGACAAAGATTTCAAGACGGCCAAGAAGCATACCGATCATTTCAATCCACAAGATGGCCTGACCACCAGCAGAAATGGAATTGTTATAGGAAGTAATACCACAGCCAAGACCAACAGTACCGACAGCAGATGAATATTCAAAGAAGGCATCTAACCAGGAGAAGACATCTCCTGTACCATCACCACGAGTCAAATGAATACCACTAGCAATCGCGGAGACAAGAGTGGTGCCCAATAAAACGATCGAGACATACATTGCGATGAAGGTTTCCGCTTCAATCACTTCATTTCTATCGACTCTGACCTTGTTACCAAACTTCCACACCATCGGAGCGTGATGGCTGTCTGGTTTACCAACGGCAGCCTTGACTCTCCAGGAGATATCCATGAACAATAAGGCAACACGGTTTTGCTTGATAGCACCAGTGGTAGAACCGTTTTGCATACCAACCATCATCATCAAACCTAAAAGGAACAATAGATAAGTTGGGAATTTGATGACAGAACCACTAGCATAACCAGCAGCCATCGAAACGGAATCCAGGTTAGCGATATTCGTAAAGCCAAAGATACCTGTTCCACTGATGGCAAAGTTTGTTCCGACAACAGCATGAGCCTGATATGAGTCGACCGCCTGGAAACCAGCTGTCGATAGACCAGAGAGCATTTCAAAGGTACCATAACGGAAGCCGGCTAACACATTGCCATTGAAGTAGGTAGTAAAGCCAAGAATCATAAACGGCCAGACAAATAAGAGAATGAAGAAGAACACCCAGTATTCAAAATGTTTCAAAATATTAAAACGACCACGGATCAAAGAATAATGGATGACAAAGTTTGTACCGCCAAGAAGCATCAGTAACTCGGTGATCAATTCCACCATGACACCGCGCCATTCTCCGTTCATGGAGACTTCCATGACCAGGGTATTGATGTTGTTGGACTTGGTGGAAAAGCCACCTGTTGCAACTGCCGTAATAGAATGACATAAGGCATCAAAAGGAGTGACACCAGCAAAGATATATAAGATTGTACCTACAGCGATATAACCAAGATACAAACCGAAGATTAAACGAGCGGACTTGACCAGGTTAGGTAAGAGTTTATCGTTATGACCTTCTAGTAAATATAGATTCAAACCGGATCTTTCGCTGATAGCGGAAGAAACGACCAAGACCAAACCAATACCACCGACAAGTTCGGTGATCGCACGGTGGAAGAATAACATATGATTGACGACGTCAGTTGTTCCTTCTACACTACCGCTAGTGATTTCTCTGCTCCAGTCCATGACGGTCAAACCAGCGCTGGTATAACCAGAAGTGGATTCAAAGAAGGCCTGGGTAAACGTATATCCATAAAAGAAATAAGGGATAGCAGAGAAGATGATAACTAAAATCCAGACACCGATGACTAAGATCAGATCTTCTAGTGAGGTCAGTTTGCCTTTTGGTCTTTTAAAGATCAAGGAGACTAAACCAACACCTAAAGAAGCAGCAATCAAGCCAGGGATGAGGAAAGCAAGAGTATTGCCAGCTTCACCTGGATAGAAAATCAGCATGATCAAAGGAAGCAAGACCAAGAAGGAAATGCCGATTAAGAAGATGCCAAAATAACCAAAAACCAGACGAGGACCTTTGACCTCTTTATCTGGTTGAAGTTGGAAGGCGAGAGAATTCGATGTAGTTCTGATAGGATTATGTCTTTTTTGTGCCATTATTTCTGCGTCTTTCTGATGGCTTTGAATCTAGTAGTAGTATCTTTGACGACAGGGATTTTATCCTGTGTGGTCTTGGTGGATCTGGTGTTTTTGTTTTTCTTGATGATCACATCATCGTCATCATAATAGGAATGTGATTCCTGCACCAGCTCATTTCTGATTTCCGCTTCGATTTGTTTGCGAAGGACTTCTTCTCTGACGCTTTGTTCTTTGGCCACGCGTTCTTCAACTTCCTTCATCAAGCGAGCACGGATTTCATTTTCTTTTTCCTGCTCCACACGAAGAGCTTCTTCCGCCAGTCTGGCGTCTTCTTGCTCCTGAAGAACCTTTTCTTCTTCACGACGCTTGAGTTCTTCATCATCAGGACCATTCTTGATATAGTCGACAAGTTCCTGCTGATTCTCTGGTGAAGAAGCGATCACAAGAGTATCGCCTTCAGTGATGATGGTATCACCACGAGGAATGATGACTTCTGGCTCTCTGAAGATACAGGTGATGTTGCCAGTACGGGGAAGCTGTAAGGCAATAAGGTTTTGTCCACAGCATGGGAATTCCTTCAGAATCTTGATTTCGGTAATCACGATTCTTTCATTTTCCAAAGACAAGGTACGGAAAATGGATTCGACATCGGATTCACCTTTGATCTGCTGGGTCAAAAGATAGGAAGAAGAAATAGGGGAGTCGATACCTAAACGCTGGAAAATGGCAACGTTATTTGGGTTGTTGACGGTACAGATTGCCTTCTTGATATGGAAAAGCTGTTTGGCAATCTGACAGACGACAAAGTTATCCGCATCCTTATCTAACAAGGAAACAACCAAATCAAAATTCGTGACGTCAGCCTCTTCAAAAGAGTAGATCTTGGTTGGATCAACCATGATGACGTCAAGATCATAATGTTCACTTAATAAATCCGCAGTCTCATGATTGTCATTCATGACTACGATGCGATTATGACTCTTCTTAAACGCTGAAAGAACGTAATCCGCTTCGGATGTACCACCGCAAATTAAAATGTTCATAATCTTTAATCCTCAATCGCTTTGATCGACTTATATGCCTGTAAGGAAAGCATAGCTGTAGAGATAACCTTGATTCTAGGATCGGTTAATAGAGCCGCTTTTCTTTCATCTCTTAAACGTACGATGACATAAGGAACTTTATATAAACCAGTAATCATAGCAGCCAAAAAGATATTGGTGTTATCATTGCTGGTAGCAATGACGCATTCTCTGGCTTCATCGATATGAGCTTTTTTCAAAACGTTGGTGTCTTCGGCATTTCCGCAGACAATATAGCCGGAATAACCGGAGTCTAACTTCTTAAAGGATTCTTCGTTGATGTCGATAATAGAGGTGTAAATACCTTCCATGCTGGACATAGAAGCAATCGCGGCACCAAGTCGACTGGCACCGATGATGACGGTCATCGATTTTCCTTTGTTCGCTTTTTTCATACTCAATACCTCTTTTCTTACGAAAAAGATATAAACCATTTTACCAAATTAGCGTGCAATAAGAAAGTAAGGTTTATATCTAGTATCTTTAGATACTATTAACATAAGAAGAGAGTGGATTGCTCCACTCTCATCAATATCTTTCTTTGGTCAGCTTAGCAATCTTGCGATTTTCTTCTCTTTCCTTGATCGTATCACGCTTATCATAGTTCTTCTTACCCTTACCTAAGGCAATCTGAACCTTGGCTCTGCCTTTGCGAATATACACTCTGACAGGGACAAGCGTGTATCCTTCACGATCCACTAATTGAGCAAACTTGAGAATTTGCGCTTTATGCAAAAGAAGTTTTCTCGTCCTCGTCGGTTCATGGGAAAAGATACCATTAGCCTGATAAACCGGAATATTCATATTGAGGATGAAGCATTCATTGCTCTTGATCATGACATAACTGTCATCTAACGAACAATGACCTGCTCTCATCGCCTTGATTTCCGATCCGACCAATTCAATTCCGCATTCGGTGAACTCAGATAAGAAATAATTGAAATGTGCCTTTCGATTGGTACAAACAAGAATCTCATCCTTGAACTCTTCTTTTTTTGCCATTTTTAAAAATTATCTATCTCTTCTTTCCATAACCAGCAAGAGACTTTCCTCTGGAAGCAGTTCTAGAAGATGGTCTTCTAGAATCTCTACCTGCATAGGAAGAACGTCTTTCAGAGCGTTCGCCTCTATCTCTGCTGAAAGATGGTTTTTCACTCATGGCACCATAGCCCTGATGAGCGGAAAATCCACGGCTGGAAGCCTTTGGCTTATCAAAGCCACGTTCGCTTCTTCTTTCAGAACGGTTGGACATTCTTGGGCCAGAATCGCGAGAAGAACGAGAACCAAAGCCTCCACGGCCACCTCTTTCTTTGCCAAAACCACGACCAGAACCTCTGGAATCGCGAGAGCCACGTCCGCCCTTGAAGTCACGAGAACCGCGACCACCTCTGGAACCAAAGGACTTGCCGCCTCTGGAAGAACGGCCACCTTTGTCTTCTCTTGGCTTGGTGAATCTCAACAACTTGTGATATTCATCAGCGGAGATATCCATAACTTCTAAGACCTGGATGATCTTGTCTTCATCGCCTTCATACTTAGCAACAACAGCTCTGATGACATCGACTTCCTTCCACTGTTCTGGAGTTGGACGGAAATCTTCTTCTTCGCGAGTGGCAGCACGAGAGGCAATTGCTTCTTCGGTGCTTTCTAAACTTTCCATAGCAGCAAGGAGGTTGTCATCATCAGTTTCGATTTCATTATCGAGCATATTTTCTTCGTTATTCATTCTAGTTCTTTCACCATAGCCTTCATCATCTCTATGAGAGAAGTGTGGCTTTCCTGTCATAATCGTATAATCGTAATCGTTGACAACCTGAATGCCATTGAGAGATAAGGATTCTCTTTGAGCTTCCGTGAGATCAACAGCGTTTTCATCATAGAACTCTGGGGTAGCAAAGTCGACTTCATTCTTATTTGGATCAGCGGCTAAGACCTTGATATCGATTGGAGTACCAATAGAGAAGGAGATATCGGTCATCTTGCCAAAGACAGCAAAGGCTCTTTCATTATATTTGAAGTAGTCGCCATGCATACAGTGATAGGCCAAGAAGCCTTCAATACCAATTTCGGTTTCAACAAACATACCGCGCTGGACCATACCGACAACCTTACCGTGATAAAGTTCACCGATATGCTGAGACATGTACTTGGCAGCTTCAAGGTCGTTGACTTCTCTTTCGATGACGTCAGCCTTGGCTTCCAAGTCGGAGAGATTATCACCCATGTTCTCTAAATAGTTGTAGACTTCCTCGAAGTCGAATTCCTTCTTATCGATGATGTAATCTTTCACAAGTCTATGAATGATATCATCTGGATATCTACGGATTGGAGAAGTGAAGTGACAATATTCTAATTCGGCTAAACCGAAGTGACCTAATTCTTCTGGGCTATATCTAGCCTTGGCCATGCTTCTTAAGACCATGTAGGAGACAGCAGAACGCAAGGCTTCATCCTTGATGCTGGCTAAGAAATCATTGAGTCTGGAACCAGAGATATTCTCAGTCTTAGGGAATTCCGTTAATAAATCCATACGCTTGAGATAATCCTTCAAAGTGGAGATCTTTTGAAGCGGTGGGAATTCATGGACACGGTATAAAACTGGGATACCAGCCTTCTTGAGCATCTTGGCGACGGAGCAGTTGGCGATGACCATCAAGTCTTCAATCATCATTTCAGATTCACCTTGCTGAAGCTTAAGAACTTCAGTTGGCATACCATTTTCGTCCAACTTATACTTGATTTCGGTAGAATCCAACTTCATCGCACCCTGAAGAGTTCTTCTGTTGCGAATCAATCTGCTGGCTTCGTGAAGGATATCAAGAGTCTCTCTGATTTCAGGAGTAAAACCTTCATCCTTACCTTCGAAATAGCGGTTGACCTGATTGTAGGTGAGTCTACCGTGAGAACGGATGACACCACGTTCAACCTTATAGGCAAAGACATTACCAAGAACATCGACATCCATTGTGACAGAAAGGGTTAATCTATCGACTTCTGGATTAAGGGAGCAGATACCATTTGAAAGTTCAAATGGAAGCATTGGAACCACTCTGTCGGCGACATAGATGGAAGTGCCTCTGTTGATGGCTTCATTATCTAATGGATGATTTGGTTTGACATAGTGGGTGACATCGGCGATGTGAACCGTGATTTCATAACCTGTGCCATAACGTCTGGCTTCCACAGCATCATCAAAATCATGAGCGTCATCGCCATCGATGGTAATGATGGTATGATCTCTGAAGTCAGTTCTGTTTTCATAGTCGCTCTGAATCAAGGATTCTGGGATAGACTTAGCTTCGTCAATGACGTTCTGTGGGAATTCTAAACGGCCATCGTTTTCCGAGATGACCATGGAGATATCAGCACCGACATCGTCAGACTTGACCAAGAGCTTGGTGATCTTGACGGAGATGGTGTTACCTTCGAAGTTGACAATGTCACCTTCAAGTAAATCACCCTGGTTGATTTCTAAACCTTCTTGGATAGACTTGATGAGAATGGTCTTACCAGCATCGTTTAAATAAGAAACCAAAAGCTGTTCTTTACCAGTTCTGGTAAGAGAATATCTACCCTTGAGGGTAGAGACGGCTTTGTAGTAATCCAAGCAATGGAATGTATCTTTCTGGAACTCTTTGGCATAGACCAAGTCGCCAAGAAGAAGTTGATCCGATTCATCACCAGAGATTCTGACTTCTTCTCCGTCTGGAATGGACTTGAGAATGACAAAGTTTCTGTTCTTGACGATAACCTTCGCCAAGAAGACACCCTGATCTTTCAATAAATAGTAGAACGAATTGTGCTGACCGACAATACCGGTAGCTTCTAAGTGTGCAAGTGCACTTTCTAATTCAGCTTTCTGCTGAGTGGTGAACGCCTCGACCTTTTCCACGAGCGCTCTGAGGGATAACTGCTGACCTTTGAGCAGTTTTACGATTTGTTTTTCTGTCATGTTTTACCTTTTCCTAAATATATAACAATCCCGTTTTCGATGAGTGTTTTAACAAAATAAATGGGGCCAAATCCTAGGCCCCGTAAAATCAATTTATAATCTACCAGCTAAGATAGCTACCACGAAGAAGGCTACGGCTAAGACCGCAGTGATGATAGTCATGATCTTATCAGCGCCTCTTTCCTTCGTACGGGTGAAGATATTCATCTGGTTACCACCCATAACGGCACTAGAAGCACCCTGGGATTTACCAGACTGAAGGAGAACAACGGCGATGACGATAAACGATAATACGAGTAATACGATTTCCATTGTTGAAACCTCAATTATTTACTTAACTTTATTATTATATAGATAACGACCTTTGATTACAAGGTGATTTATTGTAGTTTAAACCCTTTAAAATTACAAGAAATATTTACTTTTTCTTATATTTCACTCATTTCCAAAGTCT
>OMRU01000231.1 GCA_900313465.1 uncultured Clostridia bacterium | reverse complement strand
GATAAAAGCAAAGGTCGCCTCAGGGCGACCTTTTTTTGTGTTCATGAAAGTTGTTTTCAAAAGAAATGGCTGCTCCAATCAAGAAACAGCCAAGTATAAATCAATTAAGCAGCTAAGAAAGCCTTGTAGGCAAGATAGGCTTCATAGACATCAGCCTTGGAAACAAGTTCCATTGGAGAATGCATGGAAAGAACAGGTATACCAGCATCAAGGACATACATATTGTAGTTACCTAAGATGTAGGCAATGGTTCCTCCACCACCCTGATCAACCTTACCAATTTCGCTGGTCTGATAATGGAGATTGTTATCATCCATGGCCTTTCTGATGAAGGCTAAGAATTCAGGCATTGCGTCATTGCAACCAGATTTGCCTCTGGCACCAGTATATTTGTTAAAGACAACACCCTTACCAAAATAGCAGGAGTTATTGGCTTCATTGGCGCTTGGATAGATTGGATCAACCGCACAAGAGACATCGCTAGATAACATCATCGTGTTAGTCATAGCATGACGAACAGCAAGATTGGATTCCTTACCTTCACGATATAAAAGTTCGGCGACAACATTTTCAAACCACATGGACTGAGCACCAGTGGCACCGATAGAACCGACCTCTTCCTTGTCGACAAGGACAACGACAGAGGTGTATTCCTGCTTACCGGCATCCAAGACGGCTCTTAAGGAAGTATAGGCGCAGACCTTATCATCATGGCCATAACCAGCAATCATGCTTCTATCAAGACCATAGTCTCTGGCTGGACCGGCTGGAACAGCATGTAATTCACTAGAGAGGAAATCCTCTTCTTCCATGCCGTATTTATCCTTCAACAACTGAAGGATGTAGTTCTTGCAAGCACCAGCTTCATCCTTTTCAAGTGGGATATTGCCAACGGTGATATCTAAATCTTCACCCTCGATTGCCTTAGCAGCAGTCTTCTGCAACTGATCAGCAGAAAGGTGAATCAACAAATCGGTGATACCGATGACTGGATCATCCTTATCTTCGCCGATGTTGACATCAAAAGAAGAACCATCCTTCTTATAGACAACACCATGTAAGGCAAGAGGAATGGTGACATACTGGTATTTCTTGATGCCACCATAATAATGGGTTTCAAAGAGAGCAAATCCACCCTTTTCAAAAAGTGGGTTCTGCTTGATATCGAGACGTGGAGAATCGATATGAGCGCCAAGGACTCTCATACCTTCCTCAATGGACTTATCGCCGATGACAGCAGCTAAGAAATTCTTGTTCTTGTTGACAGCATAGACCTTGTCACCAGGATGAATCTCTTTTAACGTATCCAAATTCTTGAAGCCGGCTGCTTCAGCTAAAGCGATGGCTTCTTTTGTGGCCATTCTTTCGGTCTTACCATTGCTTAAGAAATCAATGTATTCTTTACCAAAGTCAAAGATGGCTTTTTTCTTGGTTTCATCAGCATCCAACCAAACGTTTTTTGCGTACATGTTACACCTCCAAAATTAACTAGAATGAGTATACCCTTTTCTTCTTTTTTCTTAAAGAAAAAAAGAAAAAAGATTCCTAGAAATCGTTTTCCATAAAAAGAAAACGAAGTCTAGGAATAAAGAACAAATAATTCAGAAACAACAAACGACCAAAAATGAAAATTGCCTGTTATCTCAAGTCGGATGGAAGACAACTCGTAAGATAGATATACATCGACTTTTCTCCAGCTTCGTAATAGAACTGAATCGTCTGATGTTCATCCTCACCCTGATAAGCAAGATAATATCCCTGATAGGGGCCTTCCGTAAACCAGCCATCTTCTTCTAACAGAGAGACATAATCTTCACAACAAGTAGTCGTAACACCCCTGATCTGAATGGTGGCATATAGACCAAAGGTATCATCCATGACCTGATAGCCATCATAGAGGAAATCTTTTCCGGTGTATTCTGGAATGGTGTAATCCACACTTTCAGAAACAACGGCACTTGGCCAGTAATAAGAATCAACTGGGATATATTTCTCACCCAGAATTCCTAAACAATACTGATTGTTGACGCCACCGCTTAAGAAGGTCAAGCGGACACCACTGGTAGAAGAATAGACTTTCTCTGCCACATAGACTTCATAATTGAGCATGGTCGTACCCATGACTTCCTGGTGCACTGACCAACCTTTTTCTTCTAAAGTCTCAGCGTATTTGACAAGATTGACATCAATCTGATTGTCATCAGAATAAAAGCAATATACCCACAAACTTGGCATGTTGAAGTTATTCTTGGTCAAAGCCGTGGAGTAATGGTCGTTTTCGCAATATGGAATCACATGCTTATAACAAGAGATCATCT
>OMRU01000013.1 GCA_900313465.1 uncultured Clostridia bacterium | reverse complement strand
TCAGGATCTTGATCTTCTTTACTTCAGGGTGCTTGCTTTTGGCAATTTGCATCAGATAAGGAAGTAAAGAGAGCGCCATATCCTTAAAAGTCAGAGTCTGACCATGGAACAATTCCATGATGGATAAAGAATTAAAAGTGGTAACATCCATCACTTTTTCCTCAAAATGATTCTTGTCATAAGCGAGAGATAACGCTTCTTTTACTTCTTCATCGGTATAATCATCCAAATAAGGACGTAAAACCTTATAAGCTAATTCCTGATAAGACAACGAAAGGAAAGACTCATCGACACTTAAAGGATAAATCTGTTCTGGTAAGAAGAGTCCACCATCAAAAGACAACCCTTGTAAAATAGCCTCGGAAGCCGTCAAACGAAGATTTTTGTCGCGTGTACTGAAAAACATGATTGGTACCTTCCATTTTTAATAGGTGTATTATAATGTGTGTTTTAAATAAATACAATTGTTTTTAAAATAAAAACACTTCAACCTTCCTGAAATACCAGAATTCCGCCACAAAAATCCTCATACAAAAGAAATTTTTGCAAACTATAGAATAATTAAATAAATTATTCTTGATTTTTTAATATAGATAAGATATTATTTCTCTTGCCTAATTTTTATTTGGCTGCGTAGCTCAGTTGGTAGAGCGGTCGGTTCATACCCGATATGTCAAGAGTTCGAATCTCCTCGTAGCCACCATATCGATAATCATAGGATTGATGGTAACAGATCAATCCTTTTTCTTTTTGCTGAATTTTTGGTTGGATACACCAGACATTGACAACAATCAATAACGTACATTATAATGTACATATAAAAGGAGGGATAGAATCATGACCAATACCAACGCTACTAATTTACGTAAGAATTTATTTGAATATCTTTCGCAAGCGGTTAACTTCAACGATGTAATCAACGTCAGCACCAAAAACGGAAACGCAATCATATTATCGGCCGAAGATTATAACGGCCTCATGGAAACCGTATATCTCATGTCTGATCCAAATGTTATGAACGATATCATGAAAAGTAAAGAAGAACCTTTAGAACAGGGTTCAGTCTACGATCCTTCTGAGGAATGGTAATGTATCAAATTATTCTTTCCAAAAAAGCTACCGAGCAGAAGAGATGGTTGAAATCGGCTAAGCTGGACGGTAAAGCAAAAGCATTATTAAATATCCTAGCAAGCAATCCTTTTAAGAACCCTCCTCCATATGAAAAACTGGTTGGAGATCTAAAAGGACTTTACTCCCGAAGGATTAATCACAAACATCGCTTAGTCTATGAAGTCTTGGAAGACAAGCAGATTGTTCACGTCTTATCCATGTGGACGTCTCATAAAACGGAACCTGTTAAACAAAGACAGACATCCCTTTAATAATTCTTCAAGCATCGACAATTCAGGATTGATGGTAACAGATCAATCCATTTTCTTTTTGGTAGTTTAATTTCAGAAAAAATATAGTACAATATCAAAAAGAATATATAAATAGGATACAAAATGAAAATTATAACTCACAGGAAAATTGTTGCTGTAGTCTCCCTAGTTCTCTTCATTGCTGCGTTAGTGTTGGAATGTTTACCATCTGCTCAGACACTTACCTTTAGTGTTTCCACTTCCTCTGGCGAAATGGGCTTCACCTATATTCACTATCATTACTTTGATTTGACCCCTGTTGGATTTGCATCCTTCACTCCATTCTTAACCGGTTTACTTACCATCGCTGGAATCATCCTCTTTGGCATCAACATCTTCTATCCAAGAATAAGAAAACACTGTGCCGTCCTAGCCGTTATTACAACTATAGTTTCTACCATCCATATGTTCTACTATCATTTAGAAGCGTTCACCGCCACTGGTATTATCATTTCCGCTTTACTCTTAACAACCAGCATCATCAACATCGTTCAACTCGCAATTGAACATAAAAGACATCTTGATTTCTAAAACTAGCATTGTTTAATCAATAACATCAAATAACTCTTTTAAATCAATCAAAATAAGATTGTCTTGCTTTTCAAATTCAAACCCCGAACGAGAAATAAAACCAAAACGATAACAATCTAAACTGGTTGCTTTTACCTGAGCAATCTCCTCTTCCACATCTTTTTGTTGAAGAGGTTTATTTTTGAATTTTGCTTCATAAAAGATATATCCCTTCTCATCTCTGGTAACCAAGTCAAATTCACCATTGGTATGAGATTTTGGATCATCGTAATAATATTTACCAATATCATCGATCACTGGTTGAATCAAGCCAGCACGGTTTTTCCTGATCAGGTACTGTCTACAGATCTCCTCAAAACGATGAGGTACATACTGTGTCTCAAAATCTTCCTGGATATATTTATCAAAGAAAACCTCTGGTTTCATGATGCTTAACTGTGAAGAATAACGGAAGATATAACGATAATAGAACAACGATAAATTATCGCAGATATAATAGCCTGCTTTTCGTTTATTTCCTTTATCATTAATAGGGGCAATCTTCTGAACAATATCCATCTTCATCAGTTTATCTAAGACATCCGCTAATGTTGGACTGCTAGAGACGTGAGATTGTGAAAAGACATCCTGATATCTAGAATATCCCTTAGCCAATGTCTCAATCACTTCATTCGCATTGACAATCTTAGATATTTCTGAATTCAAATACATCGGCACTTCATTTTCCAGTCTCGCTCCAGAAGAAGCAATCAGATGAATGATATTCTCCTTAACAGACTTTTGAGAATCAATCAAACGGTTATAGTAAGGAATACCACCAAAGACAGAATAAAGACGAATTTTATCCTCAAAAGAGAATCCGTCATAGAATTTTGACGCATCATAATAATCCATTTGTTTTAAATTTATACATAAATCAATACGGCCATATAATGGATTATCAGCTTCTAACAAAGATTTCATGACCTCTACATAAGAACCTAGAATAATCAGAGTCAACTTGCTCTTTTCACGATATTGATCGATTAAGGATTGTAAAATACTATCCATGCCCTTCACACAATCCTTTAAGTAAGGATATTCATCCAAGACAAGAATATATTTCTCTTCTTTTGCCAATTCAAAAACGTAACGCAAGATATCTTCTATGGAAGAGAAACCAAGTTTAGGTAAATGAAGTTTATCCGCAATCACGTCAGCAAGACTAGAAACATTGTTTTCTTGAGATACTTGCTTGCATTCATAATAGAAACTCTTACTATGACTCTCTTCTAGAACATGTTTGACTAGTTCGCTTTTTCCAACTCTTCTTCTACCATAAATCAAACCAGTAGACAATTCTGGAGTATCCATGAGTTGCGATAATTGTGTTTTTTCTTTTTCTCTTCCAATAAATTTCATTTTACTCGGTTCCTTCCGACTCGGTTTCAGTCGAGTAAAAAAACAAACCTACTTTTTATCACATCATCAACGAACGAATCCTCTTTAGGTAACCACATGCAATACCTCATCCATACCTTGATTTTTTGGCGTATATTCGGTACAATTTTTCTTGCTCAAGCAAATGGAACAATAGCTCAATTGGTTAGAGCCCTCGGCCCATAACCGAGTGGTTGCAGGATCGTGCCCTGCTTGTTCCACCATCTAGAAAAAGTGAGGTTGCATAGGCAACCTCTTTCTTTTTGATAAAAATTCTTTTTTCTGATTATTCACCAATCAATTTCACTTTGACGAAATCATGATTGATATAAGGAAGAAACTTTTCTAATAAATCAGCCATTCTGATTTTGATGGTGGAAGTATTCATGCAAGGATGAAATCCTAGATATTCTTCTTTTAATAAATCTTCATCTATCAGCAACTGAACCTGATTATCTTTATCATAAAGAAGACCAAAGACACTAGTAGACCCCTTAAAACAATGAAGATAAGAAAGAAGTTGCTCCTCTTGACCAAACGATAAACGTGCACTGTTGATTTGGCTTGAGATTTCTTTTGTCTTAAATGGCTTATCTCCAGGCATCAACAGAAGATAGAACTTGGTCTGCTGACGATTGGATAAAAAGAGATTCTTAGCTACCATTACCTGAAGTTTATCCTCAACAAGCTGATATTCTTCCATGCTGACTAATGGGGAGTGATCCACTCTTAAATAAGAGATACCTAATAAATCTAAAGCCTGGTAAACCCCAACCTCATTATCATCTCTAGTAGAAACATCTATAGGTTTTCCCTCTTCCAAAACAAAATTCATAAAAAGAACCTCCACTTGTTATAAAATAGATACGCCAAATATTTTAAAAAGAAAGCATACATTATGGAACAAGAACGAATACAAAAAATCTTATCACAGCTCGGCGTCTGCTCCAGACGCAAGGCTGAACAGTATATCCAGGAAGGCAGAATTAAAGTCAACGGTCAGATCGTCTCCGAGTTAGGCTTTAAATGCTCTTTAGAGGATGAAATCGCCTTTGACGATGAAATAGTCAACCAAGGAAATGAAGCCCCTAAAAAGCTTGTTTATCTCGCTTTTAATAAGCCATATGATGTTGTCTCCACCGCCAGTGATCCTCAGGGAAGAAAAACAGTCGTCGACTTCATACCAAAAGAGTATGGCAGAGTCTTTCCTGTCGGTAGACTAGACCACAATTCCACCGGTCTACTGATCATGACCAACGATGGTGAATTTGCTAACCTTGTCACCCATCCATCCAGTTCCCCAGAAAAAGAATATATGGTCAAAGTCAAAAACCCACTTAAAGGTGACGAAGTCGACCGTCTAGCCAAAGGTTTATATGTCATGAAGGAAGCCTATACAGCCGCCCCATGTAAAGCCAGAGTCTTGAAGCATGATGAGAATTCCGTCTTATTTGATATCATCCTTCATGAAGGTAAAAAGAGAGAAATCCGTCATATGATGGATACCCTTGATCATCCAGTCAAGATCTTGATGCGTATCCGTATTGGCGACATCAAGTTAGGAAGAATCCCAGAAGGTCAGTTTGCCCCGATTGATGAAAAAATCATCCAGAAGATGAAAAAAGAGTGTTATGAGCGTAAAGCCAATAACACCTATATGATGGATGACGAAGAGGAAGAACAGTAAGTTAAAATCCCAGGCCGATAAAGCCTGGGATTTTATCATTAATCTAATGTTAAGGTGTAGAAATCGAATTTGCCTTTACCTTCAAAGTAGAAGTATAAGGCTTCCTTCTGACTTCTGGAATTGAACTTGATTTCAATTTCTTTTTCACCATTCAATTCCAATCTGGAGATATATTCGTTCTTGCCATTTTCAGCAAAGCGAATAGAGACGTCACCATTAAACTTACCTTTGACTTTCAAGATAGCCTTAGAGGAAGTAGATAAATCGAAATACTTATAACCGATTAAGGAACCATCCTGAACATTGTGGATATACTGACTTTCCACCGTGTCGGAATCCTGACCGGATTGAGTGATATAGAGTTTACCTTTCTGATGTGGAAGCTTGAAGAATGGATAGAAGACATTGCCTTCCTTTGGTTTCAAACAACAGCAGATACTGGCTGGATAAGTCTCATGACCAACAAGAGGTTTACCATTCAAACCGCAGGAAGTCATTTCGACCTGTGGAATAGAACCATCTTCTAAGATGGTGATTTCTTCAGCGCAGTCCTGTCTATCCGTATTGGTGAAGTTGGTATGTCTATGATAGAAGATATACCACTTATCATTGACCTTGACCATACCGCCATGGTTGTTACCAAGTGGGTAGCAAGCATCTTCTTTCTTTCTGCCATTTAAGCCGACATCACCATTGGAGATGATGACACCACCATATTTGAATGGACCCATTGGAGAAGAGCTGGTCATGTAGGCAAGTTCATGACCATTCAATGTGGAATAGACGAAATAATACTTGTCGCCAATTCTACGAATGGAACTCGCTTCAAAGAAAGCATGTTCCTTTGGAGCGCCATTCATATTGACTTCTTCTTTGGCTGTGGAAGCAATCTTGACTGGACCAGTCTTGATGGTGAGCATGTCGTTTTCTAATTCCATGACGAAGCCACCTTCTGGCTTGCCGTGACGAATCTGTGGGAACCAGCTGATGGCACCAAAGCCGGAATAGAGATAAACTCTACCATCTTCATCGGTCAAGACACCTGGGTCAAACTGGAAGGCATCACTTTTCTTACGGCCTAAAGGTGTGCCATCCTGATAATGCACATAGCCTAAGAACTTGAATTCACCACATGGAGAATCAGAGACAGCCACACCAATCTTACCTAACCAATCGTAGGCATAATAGATGTAATAGCGGCCATCAGGTCCCTTGGTAGCATCAGGAGCATAAAGATCCATCTTACCTTTTTCGTTATCTGGATCTTCTGTTCTGTTTAAAATGACACCTTCATATCTCCAATCGCTTAAATCATCAAGAGGAGCAGACCAGGTGACATAAGAGTTATGACAGAACTGGAAGGCACCATACTGATCGTGGCTACCATAGACATAGACACGACCATCAAAGACATGAGGTTCGCAATCTGGAGTATATTCATAAAGAGGTAAATATGGATTGTAAACTTGCTTTTTCATTCTTCTACCTCCCTATATGATTAGTTTTTGAATGGATTTTCCTTTGGATAAGGAACATTAGCTGGCTGATTGTAGGAGACGTCTTCGACACCGAGAAGTCTCATGACTTCAAAGAAGGCCTGACCATAGTGACCAAACATGACAGCACCATGATGTGGGAAAGCTTTCTCAAGTAAGACATAACGATAGAATCTTTCCATGTCGTGAATGGCAAAGGTACCAATAGAACCGAAGGACTTGCAATCGATATCAAGGGTTTCACCCTGAGCGACATAAGCTTTCAAGGCAGTGCCGGCAGTGGACTGCAGACGGAAGAAGGTGATATCGCTAGCCTTGATGTTACCTTCCATGGTACCACGAGTGATATCTGGTTCTGGAAGTTCTGGTTCCAAGTCTCTCTTCATGATTCTCTGGAAGCCCATATGTGGATTGTTAAGCAAGCAGGAGGCGGTGTTACCACAATGGAAGCCCATGAAGGTTTCATGGATACGATAATTATAAACGCCCTTGATGGCATCATTGTAGATATTTTCTGGAACGGTGTTGTTGATATCAAGTAAAGTGGTAATCTTTCCAGAGATGCACTGACCGATATATTCGCTCAAGCAACCATAGATATCGACTTCACAGGCAACAGGAATACCGCGAGCGGTAAGTCTGGAGTTGACATAGCAAGGAACAAACTTGAATTCAGTCTGGAAGGCTGGCCAGCACTTGTTGGCAAAGGCGACATATTTTCTCGTGCCTTTATGTTCTTCCATCCAATCTTCCAAGGTGAGTTCATACTGAGCAAGACGTGGAAGGACACCAGCATATGGATTATGAGAACCAAGTTCATCATTCATCTCCTTCATCTTGGCTGGAATTCTTGGATCGTTGGCGTGCTTGTTATAAGCGACAAGAAGATCCAATTCGGAATTCTCTTCCACAGCCACACCAAGGTCATATAAAGCCTTGATTGGAGCATTGCAGGCTAAGAAGTCATCAGGACGTGGGCCAAAGGCGATGATCTTGAGATCCTTTAAGCCTAAGATAGTTCTGGCAATCGGAATGAACTTTTCAATTTCGACAGCCAATTCCTTGGCAGTGCCGACTGGATTTTCTGGAATATAGACTTTCTGATGTCTGAGCTGTAAGTTGTAAGAAGCGTTTAATAAACCACAATAGGCATCGCCTCTGCCATCGATGAGGTCGCCATCTTCGCTAGCAGCGATATACATCTTTGGACCATCGAATTTATCAGCAAGAATGGTTTCTGGTGTTTCAGGACCGAAGTTGCCTAAGAAAACGACAAGAGCGTTGACACCATTGGCCTTGACTTCCTCAATCGCCTTTAAGGCATCATTTTCATTGATGACAAGAGTCTTACAGTTATAGATACCATCACCAAACTCTTTGACAATGGCTTCTCTTCTTCTTTCACTTAATGA
This sequence comes from uncultured Clostridia bacterium, assembly GCA_900313465.1. Taxonomy (GTDB): domain Bacteria; phylum Bacillota_I; class Bacilli_A; order RFN20; family CAG-288; genus Enterosoma. The sequence goes on along the minus strand of OMRU01000013.1, from coordinate 2,608 downwards.
AGATGGGAAACAAGAACGGCTAGACGCAATAATACCTAATTTGACTTCTGGCATGTTATTCATAATCACTACCTCCCTTTTTATTGAATATCTTCCTTGATATCGATGTTGCGATTCTTGATGGCGATCATAGCACCATTTTTCGCTTCTGAAGTCTCCTCATGAGCAAGTAACCACTTGTTGCAGGCAAAGAGATATTCATCCTCTTTGTCATGAACGGTGATTTCTGGCTTTGGTCCATTGGTTCCTTTTGGAAGAACGACCAAGACCTGGAATGGCTGATCAAGAGAACTCTGGCAAGGTGCATAATGAAGAGTGGAAGCATAGATTTCCACAAGCGTATTCTTCTTGACTAAGAAAGCCTGAACCTTAGAAGAATCAATCACCCCATCGATGATATCTTTTCTGCTTCCTAGCAAGAGAATGAAGTCCTCATTGGCAAAATTGATTTCGCTGTCGCGATGATATTCCAGGCAATTCAGCTTGGTGTTGTAGCCATTGCAGTATCCTAACTGAATCGGCATACCGCCATAGACGTTAGAAGATAACAGCTTAGCAATTTCTAACTTTTCCAACTTTTCGTCACTGGCCTCATATATTGTGCCCGTAACGGGAACTCTTGTGCCTTTAAGTGCTTCTTGCAATTCGCTTGTGTCATACCCTTTGATGACACGGCCAAACGATGCAAACAAGCTTTCATCTGTGGTATGAATGATCATAAAACCCTCTCCTTAAACCGCTTACATTTTCGCACATATATTTTAGAATATTTAATAAATATTTACTGCTGCATTTGTTTTGAAAAATATTGTTTTTGTTCACAAGCATTTATATAATTTTAGGTATGGAATCCTATTTCAACAAAGAAGAACTACTCAATGTTATCCATGACTTCTACATTCTGACCAAAATCAGAATCACCATTTTTGATGCCGAATATAACGAAATTCTCTCCTATCCAGACCGCAAGGCGGAAATCTGCGAATACTTAAGAGGAAACAAAGATTTTGACCATCAATGCTATCTTTGCGATAGAGCTCACATGGTTCAGGCCTCAAAGATGTCAGAGCCATATATCTACACCTGTCATGCTGGTATCACAGAAATCATCTCACCGCTTTTGTTAGGCGAAAAAGTCATCGGCTTCTTATTCTTCTCCCATATCTTCAACTACGCTTCTCACGAGGAAGCCTTGAAAGAAATACTAAGCCGCACTAACTTATATCTCAACGCCTACGACACAAAAGTCGAGGCGGAACTCGTCAAGAAGGTTCCCCTTTTCGACAGTGAATACCTCAAAGCAGCTGCCAGATTATTACAAGAAACCGCCAGCTATTTCATCTCCAATCGTATGGCCTATCTCAAATATGAGGATTTATCCTCAAAAATTGATAAATACATCAAAGAACACCTCTCTGAAGACTTGTCCAGCAAGGTGTTGTGCGATGAATTTGGTGTCGGTAAAACTTACCTCTATCAGCTTACCAATGAACTGTATGGAGAAGGTTTAGCCGAACACATCAGAAAACTACGTGTCCACAAAGCCATGGACATGATCAGAGAAAACAAGAACATCAAAATCTCAGCCATCGCCAGCGATGTCGGATTTGATGATTATTCCTACTTTATCGTCATCTTCAAGAAGGAAACAGGCATGACGCCAAAGAAGTTCCAAACCTCGTTAAGAGGTTAGAAAAGGTTCTTCATTCCTGGATAAAGAGTCGCAAACTTCTGGTATTTCTTTTCATAAAGAGGTACCAGTTTTTCATTTGGCTTGGTCACGCTGGTAACCTTGATCAGCTGATCCTTGGCTTCCTTAAGAGAAGAAAAACAACCCTGCCCGACAAGGCATAAGAGAGCCATACCATAACTAGAACCATAACTATCGGCAATACCATAAAGCGGGATATTCAAAACAGAAGCGAGAATTTCTCTCCATAAAGGAGACTTGGCTCCACCGCCGGTGATATAAGAACCCGTGATCTTGACACCCATGTTCTTGATGGCTTCAAAAGAATCGCGTAAGGCAAAGGCAACACCTTCTAAAATCGCCTGAGTCATATCTTCTCTCTTGGTATCTAACGACAAGCCGAAGAAGACGCCTCTACTATTGGCATCATTGATTGGACTTCTTTCACCCATCAGATATGGTAAGAAGAAGACTTCGTTATTGCCTAACATATCTTCTCTGATCAGCTTCTGATCTGCGTTATAGTCGCTCTCTTTTAAAATAGAATCATTAAACCACTTCAGACTGGAAGCAGCCGAGAGCATACAGGCTAAAAGACAATTTGAACCAGTGGCCGAAGAGAAAGAGTGAATCGCACCATTTTCAGGATAGACAAATTTATCCGTAGCAATGAAAATCGTACCAGAGGTACCCAAAGAGATATTGCATTCATTATCCTCAATGACACCATTACCGATAGCACCAGCAGCGTTATCGGCAGCACCCTGATAGATATGACACTTGTGGGAGATATTGCAGATCGAAGCGATATCTGGACAGATACTACCTAAATCAGAACCAGCCTCCACAATCTCTGGCATGACACTTTCATCCAATTCAGAAAGAGAAATCATGGCCTGAGACCATTTGCGGTTTTTG
>OMRU01000169.1 GCA_900313465.1 uncultured Clostridia bacterium | reverse complement strand
GGAATGTCGCATAACTTGAGATCAAGGAAGATCTTGAATCCGTCTTTCTTTAAATCACGAACGAGTTCTGGCCCTTCCTTATAGAACATCTCCATACCGATCTTAATATAGGGATTTAATCCCTTGAAAGGAGCAAGGAAAGTAAATAATTCTTCACGGCTTTTAAAATCGCAGGCAATAATTACGTCTCTGTTCATACTGTCCTCCTTATGATACTAGACAAACTATCGATTTGATATTCCTCCATGACGGAAGGAAGTTCTTCAATGATTTTCTTACAACAATAGGGATCAACAAGATTCTGAGCACCAATCTGTACTAGACTTGCTCCCGCATACATCATCTCAAGTACATCACGAGCTGACGTGATTCCACCCATACCGATAACTGGGATATTGACATTATGGGAGACTTGATAGACCATCCTTAAAGCAACAGGGAAGATACCAGGGCCAGAATAGCCACCAGCCTTCATAGAAAGAATGGGTTTACCAGTCTTAAGATCAATTCTCATACCAACCAGGGTGTTAATCAAAGATATGGCATCAGCCCCAGCTTCTTCTACTGCTTTAGCCATGGCGACAATATCGGTGACATTAGGAGATAACTTCACGATAAGAGGTTTAGCACAGACCTTCTTTACTTCTCTTACTAAGGAAGAAGCGACTTCAGGATCAACCCCAAATGCCATACCACCTTCCTTGACGTTAGGACAAGAGATATTCAGTTCAATGGCGAAGACCTTATCGACCTTGGATAGTTTTTCTACCGTGAGGATATAATCCTCAAAGGAATGTCCACCGACATTAGCGATCACCTGATCGTGATAGACTTCATCAAGTTTAACCAGTTCCTCAGAGATGACTTTATCCACACCAGGGTTTTGTAACCCGATGGAATTGAGTAATCCAGCTGGGCATTCGGCTATGCGGGGAAGCGGATTACCGTATCTTGGTTCAAGCGTCGTACCTTTTGTGGCGATACTACCTAAGATATTGATATCATAATAACTAGCAAACTCATAACCAAAGCCAAAGCAACCAGAGGCAGGAATGATGGGGTTTTTGAATTCTTTTCCTAAGAAATTGATTTTTAAATCTCTCATAACTTCACCTCGCTAGATAAGAAGACGGGGCCTTCTTTACAAACGCGCTTTGGACCAGAAGTCGTCTCAATCGAGCAACCCATACAAGCACCAAATCCACATCCCATTCTTGCCTCAAGAGAGACTTCTCCGTTTGGATAAGCAAGGGAGAGATATTTCAGCATGACTTGTGGGCCACAGGCGTAATAATAATCAAAGTCGAGTTGATTTTCTTTTAAAAAGGAGACCGGATTTCCTTTATATCCATATGAACCATCATCGGTGGTCACATAGACTTTTCCAAAACTAGCAAATTCTTCTTCGTAGATGACTTCATCCTTGTTTTTAAAGCCAAGAATGATAAGAGGTTTCTTTCCTTCTTTCACTAGTACCTTAGCAAGGTGATATAAAGGAGCAATACCAATTCCGCCACCAATAAGTAGTGGTCTATTCGCTTTAGAAGTATCAAAGCCATTACCTAAACCAACAAGAGTCGGAATCACCATACCAACAGGATAGGAAGTAAGACTTCTTGTTCCAAGGCCTAGGACTTTGTAAAGGAAAGAAATCTCATTTTCCTTTACATCGTGATTGGACAAAGGACGACGAAGATAATAATGATCTAATTTCAATTCGGAAAACTGACCAGGTCTAGTGATTTCACTTACATCACCACTAAGGCGCATGAGATAGGTATCTAGACCGACTTTCTTATTTTCCAGAATGGTAAGATTTACTTCTTTCATAGCTTACTCCGCATCGATCGTGGAAACAGACATGGTGATCCCTTCTAAGACATCCAAAACGGCATCGACTGTATCAAGACAAGTGAAGACTGGGACATCATTATCAATCGCACAACGTCTGATCTTGACGCCATCATGTTCTTGTCTATCATCGCTATTAGATTCACTGATCGTGTTGATGACATAAGAGACATAGCCCTTATGGATGGATTCAAGAATCTCATCGCTGCCTTCAGAAATCTTCTTTCTGACTCTCGTCTTAATGCCGTTGTCTTTCAAAAACTGTGCAGTACCAGAAGTAGCTTCAATGTTAAATCCAAGCTTATAGAATCTTCTGATTAATGGTAAAGCGGCTTCTTTATCGCTATCAGAGATGGTGGTAAAGATCGTGCCATAGTTGACTAACTTCTGACCAGAGGCTCTTAAAGACTTATACATAGCTCTATTTAAAGACTTATCATAACCGATTGCTTCACCTGTGGATTTCATTTCGGGAGAAAGAACAACATCCATACCTAAAATCTTGGTAAAGGAGAAGGTAGGAGTCTTGACATACCATCTCTTCTTTTCTTTGGCAACACCGACATAGCCTAAGTCTTTTAACTTCTTACCAAGCATGACGCTAGAAGCGATATCGGCAATTGGATTACCCGTGGACTTAGCTAGGAATGGAACGGTTCTACTAGAACGAGGATTGACTTCGATGATATAGACTTCATCACTTTCCTTGTTGACGATGAACTGAATGTTGAATAGACCGATCATGTGGATGGCTAAACCAATTTTCTTAGTGTATTCCACGATGGTATCTTTGACTTTCTGGGACAAGGAGTATGGTGGATAGACAGACATGGAGTCACCAGAGTGAACACCAGTTCTTTCAATCAGCTGCATGATACCAGGAATGAAGACATCTTCACCATCACAGATGGCGTCGACTTCACATTCAATACCATAGATATATTTATCAATCAAGACAGGATGTTCGCTATCAAATTCGATGACCTGCTTGATAAAGGCACGAAGTGATTCCTCATCAGAGATGATCTTCATCATTCTGCCACCTAAGACAAAGGATGGTCTTACCAAGACGGGATAGCCTACCTTACTTGCTGCAGCAATACCATCTTCCACATTCATGACGGCAAAGCCAGCAGGAAGAGGAATATTAATTTTTGCCATGGCTTCTTCAAACTGGTCTCTATCTTCGGCAACATCAATGGCTTCAACAGAAGAGCCGATGATCTTGACACCAAGTTTGGCTA
>OMRU01000042.1 GCA_900313465.1 uncultured Clostridia bacterium | reverse complement strand
CTAAGGGTCAAAATGCTCGTTCTGGTGGCGGTGTTCGTCCTGGATTCGAAGGTGGTCAGTTACCTTTATACAGACGTGTTCCAAAACATGGCTTTACCAACTATGGCAGAGTCGAGTATACTATTGTGAAGCTTTCTGATCTTGAAGCTTGCTTCGCTGATGGTGCTGTTGTCAACGCTAGCGCTTTAGTTTTCGCTGGCTTACTCAGAAACCTCAACTTGCCAGTCAAGGTCTTAGGCAACGGTGAACTCACTAAGAAGCTCAACGTTACCGTTCAGGCTTTCACTAAGTCCGCCAAGGAAGCAATTGAGAAGGTCGGTGGCACCGCTGCTACTGAATCCCTCAAGGAAGCTCGTATCAACTTCTACAAGAGCTTAGCCAACTTAGGCGAGGAACAAACTGAAATCGAGGGTAAGTAATGAAAAAAGTAGCCGCATTTTTCCATAACAAGGATGTGTTGAACCGTATATTATTTACGTTAGCCATTTTCCTTGTCTTCAGAATCGGTTCGGCTATCACCGTTCCAGGTGTCACAGTCAGTCAAAACATTTGGGACGATACTACTTCTTCCTTCTCGTTACTCAACATGATGGGTGGTGGCGCCTTGCAGAATTTCTCAATTCTAGCTTTAGGTGTCTCCCCATACATCACGTCACAAATTATCATCCAGCTGTTGTCCATGGATGTTCTTCCATCTTTGGCCAACATGTCCAAGGAAGGCGAGTCCGGCCGTAAAAAGCTTGACGTTGTCACTCGTGTTCTCTCCGTCGCTTTAGCCGCCGTTCAGGCCTATGGTATCATCGTTGCTTTAAAGAACAGCAATGGTATCACCCTAAACGACGACAGCCCATGGGGCTACACGAAGATCATCGTCTTCATGGTCGCTGGTGCATTGATTCTTACCTGGTTAGGTGATCAGATCACAGACAAGGGTATCGGTAATGGTATCTCTGTCTTGATCTTCGAAGGTATTATTGCCTCGTTGCCAAGTCAGATCGCAAACGCCTTTACTTCTTATTTAGGCGATAAGATCGAAACTGGTGATGCCTCACTTATCTTGGAAGGTGCTGTTCAGATCACAGTCTACTTACTGGCTATGATCGCTATCGTTGTCTTTGTTACATTCATCGAGAGATCTCAGCGTCGTTTGCCGGTCTCTCATTCCAATACCTCACAATCGAATGAACTTTCCTCTCAGCAGGCAAGCTTCTTGCCTATCAAGGTTAACGCTTCTTCGGTTATGCCGGTTATCTTCGCTTCCTCCATCATGGTTGCTCCAAGTATCATCATTTCCTTGTTCTCGAACGGAAATCCAGCTCCTTGGGCTCTGAAGATTGAAGAAGTCTTCAATTATCAGGCTATGACAGTCATGACTGATAAAGTCTCCTTCCCATGGGGTACAATCATCTATGCTGTCCTGATCATTGCCTTCTCTTACTTCTATGCTCAGCTGGAAATCAATCCAGAAAGAATTGCTGAGAATTTCCAACAGTCCGGAACTTACATCACCGGTATCAAACCTGGTGTTGAAACAGAAAGATACATCTCTAAGGTTCTTAACCGTATTACCTTCATCGGTTCTATGGCTTTGACCGTTATTGCTCTCATCCCAGTCATCTTGTCGTTGACGGGAGCTGTTCCATCATCCTTATCGCTTGGTGGTACTGGTCTTATCATCGTCGTTGGTGTCGCTCTTGAAATCAATAATCAGATCAATGGTATCCTTGCTGGTCAGGGATTCGCAGAAAGTGAAATGTAACTATGGAAAACGAAAACAAAGAGTTGAATATCATTTTGATGGGTCCCCCTGCCGCTGGCAAGGGAACCCAATCAGAATTGATTGTGAAGAACTTCGCCGTGCCGCATATTTCTACAGGCGATATGTTCCGTGCTGCTATTTCGAATAAGACTCCATTAGGCTTAAAGGCCCAGGAATACATCAACGCTGGTCTTCTTGTACCAGATGAGGTAACCATCGGCCTTGTCGAAGAACGTCTCTGTCAGGATGACTGCAAGAAGGGTTTCCTTCTCGACGGATTCCCAAGAACGATTCCTCAGGCAGAAGCCTTGGATAACATGTTGGCAAAGTTCAATAGAAGAATCAACGCCGTTGTCCTTATGACTGCGGACGATGAAGTCTTGACTGAACGTATTACCTCTCGTCGCGTCTGCCCAGAATGTGGTGCCAGCTACAACATCAATACCAAGAAACCAAAGGTTGATGGTATCTGCGATGTCTGTGGTCATGAACTCATCCAGCGCAAAGACGATAACGCTGAGGCTTTCAAGGTTCGTCTTGACGCCTATGCCAAACAGACTTTCCCAATTGCTGAGCATTATGCTAAGCAGAATGTCCTTGGCAAGGTTGATGCTCTTCAGAGCATTGAAGAAGTCTTTGCTGACATCAAGAAGATACTTTTAGAGGCTAAGTAATGATCATCATCAAAACCAAACGAGAAATGGAAAAGATGATCGAAGCAGGCAATAAGCTTGGCAAAATCTTTGACCTTCTTGCGCCAGAGATCAAACCGGGCCGCAGCACTGCTGAGATTGATAAACTGGCAGAAAAATATATCCGCGAAAGTGGAGGAAAGCCTAACTTCTCCCTCGAAGACGGGTACAAATGGTCTGTCTGCGCTTCGGTCAATTCCACTCTGATTCATGGAATTCCCTCTAAAAATGTCATCTTAAAAGAAGGCGATATCTTGAGTATCGATATGGGTAACTTAGATAACAATGGTTACAATGGCGATGCTTGTAGAACCTTCGCCGTAGGAAATATCTCCGATGAAGCGAAACGGCTCATCCGTTGCACCGAAGAATGTTTCTATGAGGCTTTCAAAGTTCTTAAGCCCGGCCGTCATCTCTATGAGATCAGCATGGCCATTCAAAGAACTGCCGATAAATATGGCTACTCCCTTGTCAAAGAGTATGGTGGTCATGGTATTGGTCGTGAGATGCATGAAGATCCATTCATCTACAACTATTATTCGCCAGAGATGGGTTTAGGCCCTTACCTCAGAGAAGGCATGTGTCTTGCCATTGAACCTATGGTCATGGCTGGCAAGAGTGATATCATCACCCTCCAGGATGGCTGGGGTATCGTTTCTGCCGACAAACAATTAACCTGTCATTATGAGAATGACGTCGTCATCACATCTGATGGGGCAATCATCACGTCGGTTGACTCCAATGTCAAGCGACATCTACAAGAATTGGAGAATGAAAGTAAAGAATGAGCAGAGAAGATTTCATTAAGATGGAGGGAACAGTTCTCGATTCCCTACCCGGCGAGAAGTATTCGGTACAGCTCGACGGAGGCGCCGTAATCCGCGCCAGAGTATCCGGTAAGATGAGAATGAACAAAATCCATATTTTGCCGGGAGATAAGGTTACGGTCGAAATCTCTCCCTATGATGTCACGAATGGCTGCATTGTGTACCGATATAAGTAAATTTTAAAGGAGAACTTAACAATGAAAGTTAGAGCTTCAGTTAAGCCGATCTGCGATAAATGCAGAGTTATTAAGCGTAAGGGACGTGTTATGGTCATCTGCTCCAATCCAAAGCATAAGCAGAGACAAGGCTAAAGAAAGGAAATAGGATAAATATGGCTCGTATTGCAGGCGTTGATATCCCAAACGATAAGCAGTTAGTTTATAGCCTCCGTTATATCTACGGTATTGGCTTCACCACTGCTAAGAAGATCGTTGCAGATGCTAAAGTTGATGGCACCAAGCGTGTCAAAGATTGTTCTGAAGAAGAACTTACTGCTGTCAGAAACGAAGTTGCCAAGTATGTTGTTGAAGGTGACTTACGTAGACAGGTCGCTCTTGATATCAAGAGATTAACCGAAATCGGTACTTATCGTGGTAACAGACACAAGAGAGGTCTCCCAGTCCGTGGCCAGAGAGATAAGACCAATGCTCGTACCGTCAAGGGTCCGAGAAAGACTGTTGCTAACCACAAGAAAGCAACCATGTAATCAGGGAGGATAGAATAAAATGGCTGAAAAATCCAAAAAGACTACTATCAGAAAGAAGAAGGCTAAACTTACCTTCACTAAGGGTGTCGCTCATATCCACGCCACTTTCTCCAACACCATCATTTCTATCTCTGATGAACAGGGTAGAGTTATCGCTTGGGCTAGCGCTGGTACCTCCGGTTATTCCGGTTCCAGAAAGTCCACTCCATTCGCTGCACAGTTAGCTGCTACCAATGTTGCTAAAACTTGCTTCGATCGTGGTTTAAGAAGTGTTGATGTCGAAATCAAGGGCCCAGGCCCAGGCAGAGAAACTGCTACTAGAGCTTTAGAAGCTGCTGGTTTAAAGGTTTTGTCCATTGCCGACGTCACTCCTATTCCGCATAATGGTTGCCGTCCAGCCAAGAAGCCTCGTGGCTAAACAATAGCGGAAAGGAGAGCTAGAATGAAAGAATTCGAACAGCCGAAGTTCCAAATCAGCAAATCCGACATTGGTCCAAATTTTGGCCGTTTCACCATCACTCCACTTGAAACTGGTTATGGTGTCACTGTCGGTAATGCTATGAGAAGAGTCCTTCTCTCCTCTTTACCTGGTGTTGCTGTCTATGCCATCGAAGTCGATGGCGCTCGTCATGAATACACTGCCTTACCAGGTGTTGTCGAAGATCTTACTCAGATTGTTTTAAACATCAAGAATCTCGTTTTACGCGATGATTCCGAATTGGATGAAGGCAAAACTTTAAAACTTGATGTTACTGCCAAAGACGAAGAAAAGACCATCAAGGCTGGCGATATCGTTTGCCCAGATATGGTTTCTGTCGTCAATAAGGATTTGGTCATCTGCCATTTGGCTAAGGGTGGTCACATCCGTATGTCCTTATATGCTAAGAAAGGCCGTGGCTTTGTCACTGCTGAAGAAAATAAGGACAGCAATTGGAGATTAGGCATGATTGCTGTTGACTCCAACTTCTCCCCAATCGTCAAAGTCAACATCAACACTGAACCTACTCGTGTTGGCCATGATGCCAACTATGAAAAGCTCGTCATCGAAGTCACTACCGATGGCAGCATGGAAGCCAGCGACGCTGTCGCCTGGGCTGCCAAAATCCTTGATGATCACTTCAAGCTCTTCGAGGAACTCAACCAGGCTGTCAAAGATGCGACAGTCATGGCTATCAGCAAAGAAAAACCTGAAAATCAGTTCAACTCTATGACATTGGAAGATCTCGACCTTTCTGTCCGTTCTTACAACTGTCTTAAGAGAAATGGTCTCAAGACCGTTCAGGAACTTTGCAACATGAAGGAATCCGAACTGATGACCGTCCGTAACTTAGGTAAGAAGTCCTATAAGGAAATCTTGGATAAGTTGGCCGGCTTCGGTTTATCCCTCCAGCATGACGATAACACCAAGAAGTAAAGAGAGGTAAACTACTATGGGTACTATTGGTAGAAGAAATGTACACGGTAAGGGCGGTGTCCGCTTCAAAGCCGGTTATACTTCTGACAAGAGAAAGAATATGCTCAGAAACGTTGTTTCTCAGCTTATCATCTCCGGTCAGGTCGAAGTCACTGTTACTGTTGCTAAGCGCGCTTCCCAGGAAGCTGATCGTTTAGTCACCTATGCCAAGAAGGGCGATTTAGCTGCTAGAAGATTAGCTGCCAGATTCGTTCGCGAACAGGGCTTTGTTGATCCAAAGACTGGCAAAAATGCTTTACAGAAGCTTTTTGACGTCTATGGTCCAAAGTACAAGGAAAGAAACGGTGGCTACACCAGAGTCTTAAAGACTTACAACCGTCGTGGCGACAATGCTCCGATGGCCATCTTAGCCTTCGTTGACTAATCCTTAGTTCAACTAAACTAAAATTGGGTTACCTGGTAACAGGTAACCCTTTTGATGTTTTAGTAAGATTTCATCTTGCTTAAATCTTGCTTAATATGTTACTTAATTATTTATAATATTTCTGATTTTTACTATTTCGTTTGTCTGGTAGAGTCATTTTGATCAGACCGTTTTCAATCGCTGGATTCAGATAGGTGTTTCTTAATGTTTCTTTGGACTTGATATGAAGACGGGCCATGATTTCATTAGCAGAAAGAGGAATGTCTGCTTCCATGACTTCCAGAAGACGATTTACTTGATCAGAGATGTTTTTACTCTCCCTTTTTACGTTACTTAAAACATCATCAAGTACTTCATCAATCATTCTGAGCATAAACTCAATGAAGATATCCGAATTTCCTTTGGTATGACAAAGAGCGATGGCTTTATAGTATTCGTCCTGATACTTGTTGATTTGACTCTCAATAGGGATATACTGGAAAACGGGATTCCATCTTGTCAACAAGACATTTTGCCACAATCGAGCTGTTCTTCCATTTCCATCACCAAATGGATGAATGAAGACAAATTCATAATGAAAGACACAGGATTTAATGAGTATAGGTGTTTCTTCATCATGGGCTAACCATTCAAATAGATCAAACATCAGCGAAGGAACCATATTTGCTCTCGGGGCCATAAAAATAAGTTTATCACCATCGTAGACACCCTCTTGATGATTACGATATTTGCCAGCATCTGTTTGGATGAGATTGGTAAGAATCTTGTGGGCTTTTTTCAAATCTTCTTCGCGATTGCAATCAAACTGATCAATCATGGAATAGGCTTGATATGCGTTCTTGACTTCTTGAATTTCTTTTTGTGAACCGAGGACTAGTTTTCCTTCGATGACATCTCTTACTTGATCAAGGGATAAGGAATTCGCTTCGATGACAAGCGAGGAATGGATGGACTTTATGGTGTTGTTATGTCTTAATGTCGGCATTCTTTTTAAGGACTGAAAAGAAGTGATACGACCTAGTTTCTCTGTGATCGAAATGACTTTCGACAACATGGAAATAGAGATAGAAAAAGAGGGTTTA
>OMRU01000255.1 GCA_900313465.1 uncultured Clostridia bacterium | reverse complement strand
GAACTTGACATCTCTTGAAGCAAGACGAGCAGCAAGCTGACGAAGGAATTTTTCGACAATCTTGTCGACCACATTCTCACCAAGAGAATTAAACATGACGATCTCATCGATACGGTTGAGGAATTCAGGACGGAAGGATTTCTTAAGCAGGCTTAAAACCTGGTCCTGTTGTTTCTTGTCGTTACCATCGAGAAGATATTCACTTCCTAGGTTGGAAGTCATGATGATGATCGTATTGCTAAAGTCAACGGTTCTTCCTTGACCATCAGTAAGTAGACCATCATCAAGTACCTGACGAAGAATATTAAAGACATCGGGATGAGACTTTTCAATCTCATCAAAAAGAACAATCGAATAAGGTTTTCTTCTGACTGCTTCAGTCAGCTGACCACCTTCTTCATAACCGACATAGCCCGGGGCTGCACCAACAAGACGAGAGACAGAGGCTTTTTCCATATATTCGGACATATCGATACGAACGATCTGTCTTTCGGAATCAAAGAGCTGTTCGGCTAAGGCTTTGGCTACTTCTGTTTTACCGACACCAGTCGGGCCTAAAAAGAGGAAGGAACCGATTGGACGGTTTGCATCGCTTAATCCTGCACGAGAACGGATGATGGCTTCGCTGATCTGGTTTAAAGCGACATCCTGACCAATAACACGCTTGGCTAGTTCATCTTTTAAGGTGAGAATCTTCTGAGATTCGGATTTGGTCAGTTTAGAAACGGGAATTCCAGTCTGAGAAGAAATAACCTGAGCCACTGTCTCATCACTGACGCGGTCAGAAAGCAGGGTGCTTTCCTTGTTATTTTCAAGAATATGACTTAGCTGAGCCTGGAGTTCAGGAATATCTTTGTTCTGCAATTTGGCGGCGGTATTGTAATCGGCATCCTGCATGGCTTTCTGAAGGTTGAGTTTGGCAATATCAAGTTTCTTCTTGACGTCTTTCTGCTTTTCAGAATCATCTTTTTCTGATTGCCATTTGGCCGTCAGTTCGCTTTGCTTGCTGGTGAGTTCAGCAATATCTTTTTCCATTTCCGCAAGACGTTTTTGGGCAGTCTCGGAATCATCTTTCTTTAAGGAGACTTTCTCAATCTGTAACTGCATCAGCTTACGATTGATCTCATCAAGTTCTTCAGGCATGGTGTCAATCTGCATTCTCACCTTAGCGCAGGCTTCTTCGATCAAGTCGATAGCCTTATCAGGAAGGAATCTATCGGTGATATATCTTTTTGATAAGGTGACAGCAGCGATGATGGCATCATCGGAAATAGAAACACCATGATGTTGCTCATATCGATCCTTGATACCACGAAGAATGGCAATAGAATCATCAATGGTTGGTTCATCCACTAAGACTTTCTGCATACGTCTAGCAAAGGCTGGGTCTTTTTCGATGTACTTACGATATTCATTTAAGGTGGTGGCACCAATACAGTGTAGATCACCTCTGGCAAGCATCGGTTTAAGGATGTTAGCAGCATCAAGAGAGGAATCTCCTCCAGCACCAGCACCAATTAAAGTATGGATTTCATCGATAAAGAGGATGATTCTTCCTTCTGAGGAACTGACTTCCTTCATGACAGCTTTTAATCTCTCTTCAAATTCACCACGGTATTTTGCACCCGCAATAAGAGAACCGACATCTAGTTCAAAGATGGTCTTGTTCTTTAAGGTCTCTGGGACATCACCTTTAAAGATTCTCCAGGCTAAACCTTCGACAACGGCGGTTTTACCAACACCTGGATCACCGATCAACACCGGGTTGTTCTTACTTTTTCGAGATAGGATTTCCATCACTCTTCTGATTTCATCATCTCTACCGATGATCGGATCGATTTTACCACTGGCGACATTGGCGACTAAGTCTCGACCATATTTCTTCAAGGCCTCATACTGGACTTCGGGGTTGTCGCTGGTAACATGAGAGTTACCTCTGATCTGTTTGATACATTTCTCAAAAGTTTTCTTGTCATAAGAAGGAATCTTTTCTAGTTGCATGATAAGAGAATGATGCGTATCAAACTGGGCTAAAAGAAGATGCTCGACACTCATATATTCATCTTCCATTATACAAGATGTTCTTCACATCCGAAGAAGAGTCGATATCATTTTCCGAACTTGTCGTCTTGACAGAGTTAGTAATGAAGGAGTCAATCTTTTGGGAGACTTCCTTGACGTCGATATCGGCTTTCTTGAGGATGTTGACATACATGCCATCCTCCTGGTCATATAACGCTCTTAACAAAGAGGGAACATCAAAACTTGGTAAATGGTTATCCTTAGAAATCTGAATACCCTTATTGATGGCGTCGATGACGGCATTGGCTTTGGCGGTGTCGCCCAATTCCTGATAAGCCGCTTCGGCATCGTCGATGATCTTCGCGGTGGCATCATCGATTTTTTTCTTTTCGCTGCCGCGAAGCTTATTGTAATTCTCGCGTGCGCTCTTGATGGCTTTGTCGCATTCATCGGTATAGGTC
>OMRU01000025.1 GCA_900313465.1 uncultured Clostridia bacterium | reverse complement strand
TCAATATGATTTCCAGAACTGTCCTGATTATTAGATTCCTGAGCTGTGCTCTCACTGACTGAGGATGAACCTGCTGGAGCTTCTTCTACGGAAGAGGTGTTAGAACCGCATCCAGCCAACATGAAGATGGCTAATAAAGAAGTAAATAATTTTCTCTTCATATTTACCTCCTTGTTACATCGCTTTCTTGGTTTCGGTCACCGCGTCAGCGAAGGCCTGATCCACAGTGGCATTGTTCTTGAAGACACGGGTAAGAATAGAACCGACTTCATCACGAGCCTTAGCAGAACCTTTGAAGCATGGAGTGGTAAGATAATGACCATCGATCTGGTTGATGACAATATCAGCAACCTTTGGAACGAATTCGCCTTCTTCACCTTCAGCCAGATAGTTAGAGAAGAGTTTGGTCTTATAAGCGGACTTACGAACTGGAATATAACCTTCAGAACCATTGACGCAAAGATAAGCGTTAACAGAAGCGGAAGTGAGATATTTTAAGAATTTGTAAGCGTATTTGGCTTTTTCACCAGTTGGGTCATCATGTTTCAAGATGGCCATGGAGACACCCTGAGAAACATATAATGGATTGTTGTTATCAGCAGGAACTTTGCAGACACCGACAGTGAACTGACCACCGGTTGGGTTCTGATAACCAGAACCGCCAGAAGAACCGATATCAAAGAGTGTCTTTTCTTCCTTGAACCACGCGGAACCATATTCGTTTTCCACACCCTTAGTGGTAATCAAACCAGCATCATACTGCTGCTTTAAGGTGGTGACAAAGGCTTTATTATCGGCGTTGTTGAAATCAACAGAGCCCTTACCTTCATCATTGATGGAAAGATAAGGATAATTGTTCTGATACATCTTGGAAATCATCAAGTTGGAATCAGAATCATAGAAGGCAGGAACCTGGATGTTGTTACCTGGATGATCTGGATGCTGATTCATATAAGTCTTGACGAAGGACAAGAAGCTCATGAACTGACTCCAGGACATGGTGTTGAGGAATTCTTCCTTCTTAGAAGAAGTAGTTAGACTATCATCGAACATAGGAAGGTATTCAAAGACCAATTCCTTGTTGTAGAACATGATTTCAGAAGACTTCATGACAGGGAAGGAATAAACACCTTCTCTCTTATAGGAAGTACCTTCATTATAGAAACCTTTGACAACATCATCTTTGTCGCCATCGCCGATATAGGATTCCTTGCCTAAACCGATAGTAGCATCATTGATATAGGATTCAAGGTTGACGACATATTTGCCAGGATTAGTACCTTCGGATTCCAAATATTCAGCGACATGGTCAGGATAGGCAACCGTGATATTCGGATAGTTGTTGGTAGCAAAACCCTTGGTGATTTTTTCTAAGACATCATCATAGCCACCCTGATAGGATGGAGTGATATCAATTTTCTTGCCTTCGTTTTCCAAGACAAGTTTTTCAAACTGAGTGGCATATTTTTCATAGACTTCAGCCAAACCTTTGCCTGAAGTATGCCAGAATTCGATTTCAAGTGTATCACCCGAGACGTTAACACTGCTGGAAACAGACGAATTGTTTGTTCCAGCAGAAGTATTCTCTGAACTGGTGGATCCACCACAAGCAGTCAGAGCAAGCATTGGGATAACACTGAATAATGTTAATGCTTTCTTTAAATTCATGATTATTGAGCTTTCTTAGCCTCAGTATAAGCGTTAGATAAGATAGATAATGCGCCAGCTTTATCAAGGCTAGTTGCCTGTAAGGCCTGAGTTAAGGCAGCACCGACAGCAGTTCTGGAAGTAGAAGAACCTAAGAAGGCTGGAGAAGTGAACAAGGAGTTCTGAATCTTATCCTGAGCAGTGTATTCCGCATTTCTGGCCTTCAAGCTATCGATGGTGTTGGCATCCAAATCTTCGTACTCGGTATATTCGAGCCACTTTTTGGATTCCTTGGTAGACTTACGAATTGGAGTATAACCAGTGTTCAAGGACCAGGTGGTGGAGTTCTTAGCGGAAGTGATGGTCTTATATAATAACCAGCTGGCTAATTTACGATTCTTGACTTCATTAGTATCAGGTTTGCCTAAGGCACCATGGCTTAAGATACATAAGGATGGACCTTGCTTGATGGTCTTGAGTTCGCCATCATCAGCCACAGGAATGCTGGTAACTTCAACATCCATTGGGTTGGAAGTGGAGAACTGGTGAGAGACACCAGCAGTAGAACCGACAGAGAACAAAGAGTTCTGAGCGGTGAACAAGGTGTTGGTATAAGCCTTTAAAACACCCTGAGTGGTGATGTAACCTTTTTTGAAGTAACCATTGTATTTGACTAAGATATCAGCGAGTTTGTTACGAGCTTCTTCGTTTTCATAGAAATCAAAGACGCCTTCACCAGTGACTTCATTGATATGGGTGTATGGGATACCATACTGGGCGCATAAGGTGATGAAGAGGTTATCATCAGAGTCATAGCCAAGAACAGCAGTGTTATCGCCATCCTTGATCAACTTGGATTTTGGATTGGCAGCATCATGAGCCTTGATGGCTGGAGCAAGATGTTCGAAGATTTCTTCCCAGGTGAGATTGTTGAGATAAGACTGGGTGATTGGGTTACCGCCGTTGATGGTGGCATCATAACTGGAAAGATCAAGACCCTTCAAGACATCATAGTTGTAGTACATAGCTTCAGTAGAAGCGCAATATGGAAGAGAATAGGTGCCTGGGATGGAATACTGCTGACCTTCTTCGATGTAGGCATGATAGTAATCATCTTTATCGGTTAAACCATATTCAGCATTTTCCATGTATGGAGTGAGGTCGACAGCTTTACCAGCGTTGATATAATCAGCGACATGGTCAGGATAGCAGACAACTAAATCACCATAGTTATCAGCACCAAAACCCTGTAAAGTGTTGGTCTTGATATCGGTATAGTTACCGGAGATGATGTGATTATCGACAGTGACGTGAGGTTCAGCCTTCTGGAATTCTTCGATGAACTGATCTAAGAAGACCTTGTTATCCTTACCGGTAGTAGACCAAATAGAGATAGTGGTGTCTTCTTTGATGAAGCAGGTTTCTTCAGCAGAAGTAGAAGAAGTGTTTTCTACAACAGAAGTGGAAGAATTTCCAGCATCCGGAGCAATGCTGGAGGCTTGGCCACCACAGCTAGCTAACATCATTGGGAAGAGTAAGACTAAACCAAATTTTTTGAGTTTCATAATTCTATTTTTTATCTCCTTTGAGAATTGGATTAACCCTTGATACCAGCACGGCCAACGCCACGCATGATATATTTACGGAAAAAGACAAACAACAAGAAGAGTGGAACAGTGACGATAACCGTAGCGGCCATCTGATAACCATAACTGGTAATGCCGGTGATGCTATCGGTGAAGGCAGAACCTCTCAAACCGTTGGAAATCAAACGGAAGTCCTGATTGTTGGTGACCAAGTTAGGCCAGACATAGGAGTTCCACGTACCCATGAATTTCAAAATAGTGATAGAAATCAAGGTTGGGGAGACAAGCGGAACAACGACTTTCCATAAGAATTCCCAATCGGACTTACCATCCACTTTGCTGGAGAGGTAAAGTTCATTTGGAATCTGTTTGATGTTCTGTCTGAGAAGATAGATGTAGAAAACGGAGATGATGAAGGGAACAATCATGGCAAGATAGGCTTCAGTCAAAGTCTGCTGAGAACCGATCCAACCAAAGGAGGCAACGGTGATGTAGTTAGAGATAACCATCATTTCGCCAGGAATCATCATGGTCATAAGGAAGATCATGAAGACAGCTTCTCTGCCCTTAAACTGCAATCTACCAAAGGCAAAGCCAGCGGTGATGGTGGTAATCAAAGTACCGATAGTAGAGAAGACAGCGACGACAATCGTGTTACCCATATAGGTACCGAATTTGAACTGCTGGAAAACATAAACATAGTTGGACCACATGATGATGGATGGGTAGAAGGTTTGAGTGGTAGCCTGAATTTCATCATTGAACTTCAGAGAAGTGATGATCATCCAATAGAATGGGAAGATCATGAACAAGGCTAAGATGGTGATGACAATATAAAGGACAGTGGTAGAAGCAATATTACCAATTCTTTCGGTTCTACGAATACTTTCAACAGTTCTACCAGATTCTTCTAAAGAGAGAACGATATGACTGTTGATTTTTTCATGAGCGAAGTTTGGATATACCTTCTTTTTTAGCTTAGGTTTCTTAGGCAAACCATGTTTAAGGATTTTTTTCAAATCTTTTTTTGAAGTCTTTTTGAAAAATGTTTTGATATCTTTCTGTTTTTTCTTTTTTTCCATAATCCCTCCTTAATAATGAACTCTTCTCTTACTGACAGCAAACTGCAATCCGGTGAAGGCGAGAATGACGATGAATAAGAAGACGGCGGCAGCAGCAGCAAAGGAGGTGTGGGAAGAAAGGTTGTCGTAGATGTAGTAAACCATCGTGTACATATCTTTGGTACCGGTAATGGTTCCAGGACCATTGAACAAACCGACGACAGAAGTGTATTCCTTAAAGGCGCCGATGAAAGAAGTGACTAAGATATACATAATCTGTGGAGACATGAGCGGAACGGTGATTTTCCATAAGATCTTGCCAGAAGAGGCACCATCGATCTTAGCGGCGTTGTAGTATTGTTTATCAATACCCTGTAAACCGGAAAGAAGGATGAGAATCTTGAATGGCAAGGAATGCCAGATGATATAGATACAAAGTGGAATCATACCGATAAGCTGACCGGAGTGAAGCCAATCGATGTTACTTCCGAAGATGAAGTTGATGACACCCTTATCATCAAACATAACGGAGAAGACCATACCGATAGCGATCGCGTTGGTGACATATGGTAAGAAGAAGACTGTCTGGAAGAATTTCTTGAAGACAGGAAGCTTATTCAGACCAACGGAGATCAACAAGGCAATCATGGTCGATAGTGGAACAGTGACAAAAACAATGACAAAGGTATTGGGAATAGCGAAGTCTTTGAATTGTGTTTCATAGACGCCGTTATATTGAGTGATACCGAAGATGATGCCATAGTTTTCTAATGTGACGCCTTCAAAGGTACCCGTAGCGTAATTGTAATTCTTCAAGAAGGAGATGAAGATAGTGTTGATAAGTGGGTAAAGAAGGAAGACGACTAAGAGGATGAGAACAGGAGCGAGGTAGATCCAGGCTTTCCAGTTATTCTTACTGGCGACATCCTCAATACCAGTAATCTTGTACGCCTTAGCGTTTTTCTTTGGCGGAGTTACTAAACGGATGACGACATTTCTTTCTTGGTCATAACTATCCGAATAATTAGGTCTTTTCTCAAAGAAATCGTTCGTGGCGGTTAAGCTTTTTTGCTCTCTTAATTCGCTTTGGACGTTTTCCATGATTATTTATCCTCAGTAGACGTTAAGTGATTATCGATTTCGGAAAGATAGATTCTTTCTTCATTCTGTTTGTCGAAGATGAAGAATTTATCTGGAGAGACAGTCAAGAAGATGCGGCCAGGATTGACTCTCTGGCTAGAAGAGATGATGCTCTTGAACGTGTCTTTATAGCAGGCTTCATTCTTAGCGACAACAAACAAGTCACGACCTAAGACCTGAAGCTGTTCGACATCAGCGTGGAAACCAAGTTCCTCATCCACCTCTTTGACCTGCATACCTTCAGGACGGACAGCGACATAAAGTTCCTGGTCAGCAATATCGGTAGTGGTCTTGTAGATTGGTTCGTTGCCGATATAGATAACATGATCCTTCACGCTTCCATGGAAGACATTGATCGGTGGGGTACCCAAGAACTGAGCGACGAATAAGTTGGCAGGAGAGTTGTAGACATTCTGTGGGGAGTCAATCTGCTGTTCTTCACCAAGTTTCATAACGACGATCTTGTCAGAGATAGACATAGCTTCTTCCTGATCGTGAGTGACGAAAACAGTGGTGATACCAGTGGTTTGCTGAATACGTTTGATTTCTTCACGGGTCTGTAATCTCAAACGGGCATCAAGGTTGGATAATGGTTCATCAAGAAGAAGAATCTTTGGCTTCTTGACAAGAGCACGAGCGATAGCAACACGCTGCTGCTGACCACCGGAGAGCTGAGAAGGTTTTCTCTGGAGATATTCATCAACCTGAACAAGTTTTGCAGTCTCATGAACAATTTCAGAACGTTCTTCCTTAGTGAGCTTGCGGTGAGTGATAGCGGTAGAGACATCCACCTTGGCATTGGTGAGCTTGAAAGCTTCAGAGAGTTCCTTGATAGCCTGATCAATCTTTTCCTTGGTGTTCTTAAGCAAGATAAGGAAAATCTTGTGTTCTTTATTTTCGTAATAAAGTTTGAAGTCGGAATAGGCGAGTTTCTTTTCCTTAAGGCTCTTCTTGATCGCGTTAGCAAGAAGTTTATCTTCAACGGAAGTGACCGCACTAGAGACGCTTAAGAAGTTCAAGGATTTCTTGATTTCTTCAGTGAGAGTCTCGACTTCCTTAGTCTTCAAGCCTTTGACACGGACAATCATTTCATAGCCAGTTCTGGCTTTGATGATGGTGCAGGCTTCAATGGCACCTTTGCCCTCAAGAAGCTTACGAACGGTCTTGATATCATCGTCCATATGCTGAGTAGTATATGTGGACTGGAATTTACCAATAAAGTTGACGGAGCAGGTTTCTAATTCAGAGACTTCAGCGATGGTGGCTCTGATCTTAGCATCAAAGAGAGCGACGCTGGACTGAGTCTTTTCTTCCTTGGTGAGGGTGAATTTGACAATCTTGCCCATATTTTCTTCCACCAAGTTACGAACTTCTTCAGAGACATTGAGCAACTTGATGTTGAGATCAAGTTTCGTCTTATCCAGAGTGGTAGAAAGGACATAACTCTTAGGGGTTAAGCCAGCCTTATTGAGTAAGCTCTTGATAGAACGAACTAAGCCACTAAGGACATCCGTTTTTTCCATAACATAGGCATAATGGATGTCATAGTTATAGAAAGTAACAAGAGGAACTTCCACCTTGAGATTGGTGAGTGGGAATTCAATGTTCTTGAAGATGGTCATATGAGGATACAAAGCGTAGTTTTGGAAAACTAAGCCGATACCTCTTTTCTCAGGAGAAAGATTGGTAACTTCCTGGTCACCGAACCAGACTTCACCAGAAGTTGGCTTCAAAAGACCAGAAATCATGTAAAGAGTAGTGGATTTACCGCAACCGGAAGGGCCAAGTAAGCCGACTAACTTTCCATCGGGTACTTCGAAGTCCATGTTGTTGACTGCGATAGTATCACGAATGTTTTTCTTTGGGTTACCTGGGAAAATCTTGGTGAGATTTTTTAATTTGATTTCCATAATCAATGTTTCTCCTTATTTCGTACCGTCGGAATCGACATCTTCATCCAGCTTCAGACGCTTAGCTTCTTTTCTGTCCTTGTGATTCTTATAGGCAGTGACGAAGAACTTAGCGAAGTAACCGATGAAGAAGATGGCCGCGATAGATAAAACGACAATGAACGTATCAAGTGGGTTAAAGACCGCAAGTGAGTTAGCAAAGAGATTAGAACGAGAGAAGATGAAGAAGATATCCATAACGAGAACAACAACAGCGCCATAGCCGATGACAGCCGTCTTGGTAAAACTGCGGTTATTGACTCTTAAGAATTCATCATTCTTGAATTTGTTCTTGCGATAGAAGTAATTCGCAACGGCAAGAGCAACATAGATGAGAGTGGTGACAAGGAAGATGATGACGCCGATCAGGATGTGATTGACCTGGCTGACTGGTTTAGCAGCTGGTTCAAGATATAAGGCACCGAGGTAGTAATCCATGTTGGTGGAACCTTGATCCTTACCCGATTCGACAGAGACGATAGAAAGATGCATCTTGATACCGCAGAGATAGACGCCTCTTAACCCCTCGAGTTTCATATCGTGTAAGATGAAGTTAAGAGTATTCTTACCGAAATTGAGATTGAGGTTAGCGGAGATGGAGCCTTCGTCCTTGACATATCTTTGCTGAAGCGTTCCATCTTCATAAGCGACAAGGAAGTAACCTGTGGAGATGCCGGTAAAGCCGGTGTAATAAGTGAAGGTGCCTTTGTTGATGTTCTCCATGAACTCATCATATTGTTCGTTTGGATTAGGTAAAGTCTCATCCTCAAGGTTAGCCTTTAATGTTTGGAGATAGAAGTCCTTGAAATTGTTTTCTAATTCCACATTGACGGAGACATAATTGCCAAAAGTAGAATAGCTAATCGCTTTGGCCGAAATCTGATTGGTCAAATTGGTATTTTCTTTTCTTCTGGCCTTGGTGGCAGAAAAATCATCAATGATGTAGGTCTTGGTGAGATCTGGTTTCCAAGAGGTTTTCTTGGTGGCTTCATCCACAACCTTTTCAGCAGCGAAGATGTTAGATAAGACGAGAGAATCGCGATCGACCTTGCCCTTCTCAGGTAAAGCGATGTTGATTGCTAAGGATGCCTTGTTATCAGAGATGACCGGACCAATACCATCGTATGGATTCGAAGAAGAAACTTTCTCAATTGGGGTAGAAGCCTGATGGACTACACCATCTTCAGTGACATACTGATAATTTGCCAGCAGTGGATAATCTTTATCCGAATAAATGCCATTGGAATGACTGCCATAATAACCCAGCATGAAGTTCTGAGTACCATTAGCTGTCAGGGTAAATCTGTAAGACTGGCCGAATGACACATAAGAACTGGAACTAAAAGCAGCCTCAAAATCAGGGTCTAATTCCTTGACATTTGAGGCTGTTGTAATATCAAATCCGTATTCATCATTGGCTGCTTTGATAGCAGACTTAGTGAATCTCTGAGAACTAATGGAGGCAGTGGCATTATCGGTTGAAATAGTCTTAGCAGTGGTAGAGATGAACATAGAGATAAAAAGGCTAGCGACGACAGACAACAAACCGAAACCACGTTTTTTCATATTTTCTTTCCTCCGGAAGAACGTCTCGACGAGTATCATCAACGAATGTTAGTCTAAAAATATATATATAAATA
>OMRU01000189.1 GCA_900313465.1 uncultured Clostridia bacterium | reverse complement strand
AGATATCGTAAGACATCCTAGCGATTCAGAACCATTCAGTGCACTTGCATTTAAAGTTATGACTGACCCATATGTAGGTAAGTTAACATTCTTTAGAGTATACTCTGGTCACTTATCAAGTGGATCATATGTATTAAATGCTACTAAAGATGTAAAAGAAAGAGTAGGACGTATCCTACAAATGCATGCTAACAACAGACAAGAAATATCAGATGTTTATACAGGTGATATAGCTGCTAAACTAAATGGATTTACTCTTGGTGAACCAGCCTCTAGTACTAAAGTAACAAAAGAAGTTATCGATTTCTGTGCTGAAAACCTTCTTTTCAAGTTGAATCCTGGTCAGACGGATTTGATTTACGAAGAGTTCAACACCATCATGGCTCAGATTGATTTCTTAAAGGGAATCCCGGGCGTCGATGATGCTGATCCCATGACGTTCCCTTATAGCGAACATCAGAAATTCCTTAGAAAAGATAAGCCAGTCAAGCCAATCAAGGCCGAGGTGGAACTCTCCAACTCCAACACTCGTATTGGCAATCAGATCAAATTACCGAAAGTCGTAGGTAACAAGAATGATGAAATTGATGAATAAAAGTATTCACGAGCTCCACGATATGCTCGTCAAAGGGGAAGTGACTGCTTCCCAGTTAGTCGAAGAATGTATTGATCTCGTCAAAGGCGATCAGTGCAATTCTTTTGAAGCCATGTGCTTTGAAGAAGCAAGAAAAGAAGCCTCCAAGATCACCAAGGTCGAAGAAGATGAATTCCTAAAAGGTATTCCATACTTTGCTAAGGATAACTATTCCACCAAGGGTGTCGAGACCACCGCTTCCAGTAACATCTTAAATGGTTATGTTCCAACTTATGATGCCACCGTTGTTGCCAAACTCAGACGCGCTGGCATGATTCAGATCGGTCATACCACCATGGATGAACTTGCCATGGGTGGTACTGGTACTACCGGCCATAAAGGTAACACCACCAACCCATATGATAGAGAAAGAATCATCGGTGGTTCTTCTTGTGGTTCGGCGGCTGCTGTCGCTCAGGGTATTGCTCCTTTTGCCTTAGGTAGCGATACTGGTGACTCTGTCAGAAAGCCAGCCAGTCACTCTGGTCTTGTCGGCTTTAAGCCAACCTGGGGAAGAATCTCTCGTTTTGGTCTCTTCCCATTTGCTCCATCTATGGATACGATCGCTTATTTCACTCGTAATGTCCTAGATGCCTCTTATGTTCTTTCTACTCTTGCCGGTCATGACAATCTCGATATGTCCTCCTCTTCCAGAAAGAAGGAAAAATATCAGGATTATGTCTTGGAACATAAAACCTTGAAGAAAGTCGGTTATTTCAAGGCCGTCATGGATGGCATCACTGATCCTGTTATCAAGAAGGCCTTTGTCGAACTTCTTGAATCCATGAAGAAGAAGGGCTATGAAGTAGTCGAATATGACTTCAAGGAAGAACTCCTCGACGCTTTATATCCTACTTATATGATCATCTCCTGTGCCGAAGCCGGTTCCAACAATGCCAATTTGGATGGTATTCGTTTCGGACCTGCAGCCGACAACAATCCACAGACATATAAGGAATATATGTGCGATTGCAGAACCAAGGGCTTCTCTGATTTGATCAAGAGAAGATTTGTCATCGGTTCGTTTGCTTTGCTTGCGGAAAACCAGCCAGAGATGTTCAATCGCGCTCAGAAGGCAAGAAGACTTATTGTCAATGCGATGAATGAATTCTTCGATTCCATCGATTTCTTCATCTCTCCAGCCGCCTTCTCCATTCCAAAGAAAATCAAGGATTTATCCACTGCCTGGTCCACTCATCCAGACTTCTTGGATAACATTCTCACCATCGGTAACTTCGGTGGTTATCCATCTATTACGCTTCCACTTTGTTTTGATGAAGGTATGCCAATCGGTGTCAATGTCACCGGTCGTTGTTTCGAAGATGGTTATGTCTTATCCTGTGCTCAGGATATCGAAGATATCACCAAGCTTCACGATTTAGTCAAGGAGGTCAAGTAAATGGAATACGAGCCAGTAATCGGTATTGAAATTCACGTTGAACTCAAGACCAAATCCAAGATGTTCTCACCAGCGCCATGCACCTTTGGTGAAGCGCCAAATACTCAGACTGTTCCTTTTGATTTAGCGATGCCTGGCACCATGCCAGTGGTCAATGAAGAAGCGGTCGTCTATGGTATCAAGATCTGTTCGGCTATGCATATGAACATCGCCAGAACCTTATACTTCGATAGAAAGAACTACTTCTATCCTGACCTTCCAAAAGGCTTCCAGATCACCCAGCAGTTCCATCCGATTGGAACCAAGGGTTATGTCGAACTTGTCATCGATGGAAAGACTGTCAGAGTTGGCGTGGATAACGCCCACCTTGAAGAAGATACGGCCAAGCAGGTTCACTTATCTGATATCTCCTTACTCAACTTCAACCGTTGTGGCACGCCACTTCTAGAAATCGTCTCTGAACCAGATATGCACACCGGTGAAGAAGCCATGAAATATGTGGAAACCATCCGTGAAATCGTCACTTATCTTGGTTGTTCTGATGGTAAGATGGAAAATGGTTCCATGCGTTGTGATATCAACATCTCCTTAAGACCAAAGGGCACTACTACTCTTGGTACCAAGACTGAATGTAAGAACCTCAACACCATTGCCAACATCCGTTC
>OMRU01000149.1 GCA_900313465.1 uncultured Clostridia bacterium | reverse complement strand
TTTCCTTGATGGTTTTATCGCTGGAAGCGATGGAATATTTTTCCACAGCAATCTTGGTTCTGATAGAATGCTGTAAGTTACATGGACCACCGATACAGCCACCAACACACATCATACCTTCAATGAAGTTGTACTGAGAATCGCTCTTCTTGAATTCATTGAGAGCTTTCTTGATGTTTTCTGGGCCGTCCACGGCAATGCCTTTTACCTCAAAGTCGATATTTTCTTCCTTGAGAACTTCATTTACGGCAGCCGATAAACCACCGCATTTGGCAAAGCCACGACCGTAGACAGAACCGCCATAGTTTCCATAGGTATCTTCTTGTAAGTTGGTCATATCAATTTCAAAAGCATCGATGAAAGCCTGTAATTCCTCAAAGGTCATAACACCATCGACATAAGGAACGACCTGTTCTTTTTTGATTTCATCCTTCTTGGCTGTGCAAGGGCCGATAAAGATAGTCTTGGCTGTTGGATCTTTTTCCTTCAGGAACTTGGCTACTGTTGCCATTGGAGAAAGGGAAGAAGAGATATAAGGAGTCAGTTCAGGATAGAACTTCTGGATATAGGTGACAAAACCTGGACAACAAGAAGAAGTCAGTTTCCCTCTCTTAGCTAATTCCTTGGCTTCGTTTAAAGCGACCATATCGGCACCAAGAGCAGCTTCTACAACATCATAGAAGCCCATCTTCTTCAAGGCGGCGATGACCTGACCGTTCTTGACTTCGATGAAGTTACCACCGATGGATGGAGCGACGATGGCATAGACATGATACGCCTCGTTGTTGTGGCTTTCTTTTAACATCTTGACGATTTCCTTGCAATAGGAGATATCGACGATGGCACCAAATGGGCAAGTGTAGACACACGCACCGCAATGGACACATTTTTCATCGTTGATGGATGCAGCATTGGTTTCTGGATCGGGTGAAATCGCCTTCTGTTTACAGGCTCTTTCACAAGGTCTGACTCTATTTTCGATGGCTTGGTATGGACAAGCCTGAGCACAAAGACCGCAGTTGACACATCTGGTCTTATCGATGTGAGCGTGTAAGTTCTCATCAAAAGAGATGCACTTTCTTGGACAGGCTTCCGCACATCTATGGGCGATACATCCACGACAGGCATCCGAAACGGTAAAGCCACCAAGTGGACACTCATCACAAGCGATTGGTAAAACCTGGATGACGTTTTCGTCACCACGGATCTTAAACTTGGTCGCAACTGTGACACGTTCTTCGACAATTGCTCTTTCTTTATAGATGCAGCATCTCATCGAAGGCTTGGGGCCTTTGACAATTGCTTTTGGGATTTCATAGAAAGATTCTTCTAAGTCTTCTTTTTGGAGATGAGAAATGATTTCTCTTAAAATCGAGTATCTCAACTCTTGGACTCTGGTATCAAACTTTGGCATTAAAAATTCCTCCACATATTATTTATAAAATAAATTTTACTAAAAGAAAAGATAAACATATGTACAACAACAATGTTTGTTTCTTAGTAACAATAATTTGCATTTATTTAATAACTAAATTTTATTAGACAGTGGGTTTGTTCCGTTTTTACATTTGTCAAAAAGAAAAGAAAGCCTTTACAAAAGTGGCTTTGCGCAAACATGCCTCTTAAGTGAAATTTCATTTTTCAGCAAGCAAAAAATACCATAATTCCGTAGGAAGCAACTCTACTTGTATACAAGAAAACGAAAGTTAGAAAGCACTAACCAAAATTAGCCGTTTTTTCTCATTTTTAAATTGAAAAGCGCTTTTTTATATGTACAATACTATATAGTTTTTGGAAGTTAAAAGACTTGGAGGTCAAACTATGAAACTTCGTGAAGAAGCTATTCAAATGGTGATTCAGATTTGTGATCGTTACAAGCATGAACCTTCACCTTTGATGTTGATTCTTTCGGATGTCCAAAAAGAATATGGTTACATTCCGATGGAAGTTCAACAGATCATTTCTGCAAAAACAGGTATCCCTGTTTCCGAAATCTATGGCGTTGTTACCTTCTACAATTTCTTCTCCCTCGAACCAAAAGGCAAATATGTCATCGGTGTCTGTGTCGGTACGGCTTGTTATGTCAAGGGCGGTCAGAATGTTTTGGACAAGTTCTGCGAACTCTTGAAGATCAAGCCTGGTCAAACCACAACGGATGGACTTTTCTCCATCGACAACGTTCGTTGTCTTGGCGCTTGTGGTATTGCTCCCGCTGTTTCGATCAATGGCAAGGTTTATCCAAAGGTCGAATTATCTAAGGTCGGTAGCATCATTCAGGAATATTACGACTTAGAAAAGAAAGCGATGGAGGCCTAACTATGAAAACTAGTGCGAAATTCAATGATAATCTCATCCGTACTGTTGAGAGTTTAGAAAAAGCCCATGAAGTTTGTGGCAAGAAGTTAGAAGACAAGTTTTCTGGTAAAGACGGCAAGAGACATATCGTTATCTGCGGTGGTACTGGATGTATGTCTTCTGATTCCAAGGTTATCTATAAAACCTTGTTATCCTTAATCAAGGAAAACAAATTAGAAGATAAGGTCACTGCCAATATGGTCGGCTGCTTTGGCTTCTGTTCTCAGGGTCCTTTCGTCAAGATTTTCCCCGAAGATACTCTCTATCGCCTTGTCAAAGTCAAGGACTGTGAAAGAATCATCAAGGAAGACATCATGGAAGGTAAGGTCATCGAAGACCTTTTATACGAAGATCCAAACACCCATGAGAAGATCACCCGTCAGGATGATATCAACTTCTACAAGAAGCAGAAACGTATCGCCCTTTATGGCTGCGGTACCATCAACCCTGAAGATTTGGATGAATCCTTAGGCTATGATGGCTTGAAAGCCTTAAAGAGAGCTTTGAGCATGAAACCAGAAGAAGTTATCGATGAGATGATGAAATCCGGTTTGAGAGGTAGAGGTGGTGCCGGTTTCCCAACCGCCAAGAAATGGGCCTTTGCCGCTGCTCAGAAGAGCGATGTCAAATACATCATCTGTAATGGTGATGAAGGTGACCCAGGTGCCTTCATGGACCGTTCCATTTTGGAAGGTAATCCTGTTGCCGTCATCGAAGGTATGATGATTGCCGGTTATGCCATTGGTGCATCTCAGGGTTATTTCTATATCCGTGCTGAATATCCAATCGCTTGTGAACGTATCAAGATCGCCATCAAGGAAATGGAAGAAAGAGGATTGCTTGGTGACCACATCTTAGGCACTGACTTCTCCTTCCGTCTCGGCTTGAGATATGGTGCTGGTGCCTTCGTCTGCGGTGAAGAAACCGCCTTGCTCAACTCCATCGAAGGTAAGCGTGGTATGCCACGTCCAAAGC
>OMRU01000023.1 GCA_900313465.1 uncultured Clostridia bacterium | reverse complement strand
TTCATCTGTTTCCACATCAGCAATCGGATTATAGATATTGCTGGTTTTGTCATTGTTTAAGACAAGCGTAGGAACCATGATTGCCACAGCAGCAAAAGCCGCTAAAGAAGCAGTTAAGACAGGAATCCAGAAACGAGGTTTTCTCTCTTCTTTTTCAGCAAAAAGAATATGAGATTTCAACTCATGTGATCTATCACGATAATTGTCTTCTTTTTCAATTTCCTGGAAGATCTGATTCTTTAATTTCTTGTTCATAATTTTATTTCTTTATTAATCTTTTTCACCGCGCGATGATATTTGTTTGTCACCGAGGAGACGCTGGCTTTGAAGATTTCAGCAATTTCATTAAACGGCAATTCGAAGTAGGCTCGCATGACGAAGATTTCATAATCTTCTTCATCAAGCAGGGCTCGAATCTTATCGAGCAAGATGGACTGATAGGCTTTCTTTTCTACATTAGTTTGGTCGACTACCTGATCCATGTCGTAGTCTTTGGCAAAACGTTTGCTTTCTTTGATGCGGTTGAGAGCAATGTTTCTGGCAATGGTGACTAGATAGGAACTGAAACTGACGTTGTAAGTATAGTCATCAATATTCAGATACATCTTGAAGAAGGCTTCCTGAACGATGTCATCCGCAATGGAATCTGAGGGTATCAAACTCAGAACAACGTGTTTAAGTAGTTTAAAATACTTCTGATAAACTTCATCAAAAGCACTCTCATCATGCGCTTGTAAGAGTCGAATGGTATGGTTTGATACTTTCATGATGGAAGTAGTTTAGCACGTTTATTTGCTCGGGTCAGTTATTTTTGAAATGAATAGAGGAAAATCGTCATAAAGGGATAAGGCATAGAATGGTTTATCGACTTTGAAGGTTACACTCTTTTGTTCTATTGGTGCACTTTCCGAAACAACGGCAATAACAGTAGCAGATTCACCTTTAACACCCTTAGGGGAGAATTCAAAGTCATTGACCTGCTTACCACTATCCACATCAAGATACTCACGGTCGACATCATCTTTAAGTAACTTATCAAAGAAGCGGATTTTCTTATCACTATTCTTTTGTCTGACCGGAGAAGTAATATCGATTTGATTCTTTACATGGAAATATGGAAGATAACCTGTAACATTTACCGTTTCAGCCTTACTTAAATAATCCAGATAAGCTTGATAAGGATCAATATCAATCAGTTCCACACCATCCTTAGGTAAGATAAAGAACACATCGGTACAGTTGATTCTCTGACAAAGAGAAGCGTACTTATCATTTTCATAATAGTCTCGTTCATTCGCAACCAAGGAATACGTATTAACGGATATCTTCTTTCCTTCCTCAACATAGAAATCATTCTTCACATCTGGCGCATCATAAGAGAAGTAATCAAGCAATTTCAACGCACCATAAGTGGCTATCATATCATCTTCATTGGTAAGCTGAGGAAGTCGCAGATCTAAATCAATTTCCTTTTTGAAAAAGTTCTGCGCATCTTCTAAATAGGATTCATGAGAAGAAACCATGGAACTGATATATTCACCAGCCATCTTTTCTCTTTTCGCATCATCAAAAGCCAAAGAAGGACCAATCTGCTGATATAAAACAGCAGAACGTAAAGAATTCTTCTTTTCCATCCAATTCAAACCATTGAGCAATCCCTTGAATTCCTTTTGGTAATCGGTGGAAGAAAATCCACTCTTTGTAGCAAAAGACTCTACGTTGGCGCTAGCAGACACCACTCCACCAAGCGCCAAAGCATAGCTTGCAGGAGAACATGTACTGTTTTCAGCCTCTTCAAAAAGGAAAGGAACCAAATCCTTGCTTGCGAAAGAAGCGATTGACTTATAGTTATCTAGTTCCAAATGAACTCGTCCTTGATTCTTAGGAATCTGACCAGTGTAGTTCACATTAGTATTGGAACCACATCCTACAAGTAGCAGAACCGAAAACAATAAGTTAATGTTTTTATTCATCCCTTTACATTCTCCTACAATCATAGAACAAACTTAGAAACTGAAATCTCCGCATAAATAAAAAGATTTATAAACTGATCAAAAATATGAAAAACTGACCACCCTCAGATGGTCAGGTAATCTAATTCTTCTTTGGTCAACTTTATCTCTAACGCCTTAAGATTCTCAACAATCCTCTCTTCACTAGAAACAGAAACGACAACACCCATCTCTATTTCCTGATTCAGACAATAACTTAAGGCAATCGCAGAAACAGAACAATTCTTCTTAGCCGCTAATTCTTCCGCTCTTTTTAGCACTTCTAGATTATGTTCAGAATAATAAGCAGAATACGATGTACGAGAAAGTTTCTTCTTGATATCCATATCATCATGTCTGATCTTGCCAGCAAAGAAACCATCGCCTAAAGCCGAGAAGCATAAGAACGGCATCTTCTCTTTAAGATAAAATTCTCTTTCCTTACTTTGATCCATACCAGTGATAGAAAGAGTACCGTTATGCCATGGATCTTTGACTCTTGTTCCTAAAGAAAATTGACTCTCAGCAATACAAAATGGCGTCATGCCATGATCCCTAGCAAAATCATTGGCTTTCTTGATACGTTCTGCTTTCCAGTTTGAAACGCCGATACTTCTAGCATAACCGCGAGAAACAATCTCGTTCATAAACGTGATGATTTCTTCTGGTTTCTTCAAAGGGTCATCTCTGTGGAGTAAAAGGCAATCCACATAAGAAATCTTCAACGCTTTCAAAGACGCCTCAATATCCTTAAAAGCCTGGGTACGATTCAAACGAGGAAGAATAGCCAAAGCAGGGTGACAGCATTTGCTAATGATGGTCATCTTATCTCGAGGAATATGGTATCTTTGCATCCATTCTCCAATCATCTCCTCGCTTAAACCTTTACCATAGACACGGGCTGTGTCGATGGTAAACATATCATAATTGAGACATTTCGAAAGGAAATCACTGGGAAGTTTTCTTTCCAGGAAAGAAACGTTGGATCCACCAAAGATGATACGACTCAATTCAATATTGTTGCCGTACGCGTCTTGAATAATAATATTTTTCATAGAGTACAAAGCTGGGCTAACCAGCAAAAATCCTTAATAAAACGACACCGTCTCCATTGGGAAGGAATCAAATAACTTCTTTTTCTGAGTGCACTTTACCATCAGTTTCAGATTTGTCTCATCCGTGAGCAAAAGAACATAATAGAATTTCTCAATCGGGCGATAGATAATGATAAGGTTACCTTGAGATAAGACAGTCTTATCGTGATCAAAAGTAGTAAATTCCATATGATCGACATCATATTCCTGTTGGTTCTTAAGGCCGATATGACGCATATCATCTACGGAAATCTGGAATCTCTTTTTGATTAAAGCACCATCCATCTTGTCACCATAGGTGACTTTATCCTCTATGCTTTTGGCACCAGCGGGCTTGAATGGAAATGAAACCTTATCATATTTGTTCCATAAATAAGCTACGACATCCTCGCAAGACAGCAGGTTTGTCTGAGTGATATAAAGATCATCTTTTCTTTCTTCCATAAAAAAATCCCCTATCTGATTTCAATTATAACAAATAGTGATATATAAGTTGTCATTTTTTGTCAAAATATTGTGTTTTCATCACTCAAACTACCAATTTCGTTTTCTAAGCAATCCAAATTTTCATTCTAGGATTGTTAACAGGATATATCCATTTAAAAAGCCACACTCGAGGTGTGGCAAGTGAGATTTACTTTTATTCAGCAGTCTCTGGTTCGTCCTTTTTAGGCTTATTGATATAGATTTCCGCAAAGACAAAGGATGTAGCAAGATAACCACCGACTAAACCAATACCGGCAACAATCATGTTGCTGATATGACCAGTCAAGGTGCCCATGTTGGCTTCAGTGACAATGATGGTGTTGTAGTTACCAGTCTGATAAGCAGTTCTATAGATTTTGGAGGCAGAGTCTGTATCGTTATCCAAAGAGGAGAAGAGAACACATAAATCCGTCTTGAATTTCACACAGGATTGAATCCACTCTTCATCGTGATTCTTCAATTTGTAGAGATAAGTATCTGTATTAATTGGGTTGTGGTTCTCATCTTCAAATGGAAGTTCCTTGACGGTGATTTCCGTTTCGGTCTCCGTCACCGAATAACCGATGTTCTCCAATTCGAAGATCATCTTCTGTTTCTTCTTCTGCAAGGATTCGATAGAAGCAGTGAGATTATTGATCTGTTCAGCAATATTTTCGGTTGGCTGAGCAATACTGGTAAGACTTGCTAACAAGGCACGATTTGTCGTAAGAGAAGAGAGAATCTCCTTGAAGTCTTTTTCGTAAGAAGCTTTCAGGTTAGCATATTCCTTCACTTTGTCGTTGGCTTCAGCGGTAGAAGAAATATTGACCAGCTTATCGTTTAAAAGACGACCGGACAGACTAGCAAACTGGCTCTCCGTATAATTGGCGGTAAATTCACGATAATAATCTGAAATCTTTCTGCCATCGACAACAAAAGAACCACTAAACTTTGTCATCACTTTTCCATAAGCGGAAGAAAGATATTTGTACTGGTTAGATAATTGATCCACCATGGTTGAGAATTCCATAGTCTGGAATGTACCTTGAGTGGATGGGAGATAGTAATCAAAAGAATAAGAACCAATCGCTTTACTGGCTCTGTTGATTTCATATTTGACTAAGGCTCTCAAGAAATTTCTTGCGTTATCCGCGCCACCAAAAGCAGCTGGGGTAGTCGTGATGATGAACTGAGTATCAGAATCCACCAAAGTAGTGGTATCTTCACCTGTCGTCACACTATATTGCTTAGGAGCAATAGAGAAGGCGTTCTTGTTCATCAAGGAACCATAATCATAATGCCAGATTGCATTGCCGTTTTCATCCTTTTGAGCTAATACACCACGAATGTTATCTTCGGAGATGATATCAGAATATTTGTAGGATGTACCATCGAGATAGGTGACTGGCTTACCATTTTCATCCGAGTTCAAAGCCAAAGAGTATTCGATGTTGGTGGTCATCTTTTCACGGCTTGGATTCAAGATGAAATTAGAACCTAGATAACCGACAAGACCACAAGCCAAAGATATACCGATAATCCACCACTTGAAGTGTTTGACACTGCGACCATAATCAGCCATGGTCAGACGTGGGCCATTCTTATGATTGGAATTCTGGATTATCAGCACTTTTTCATTACTCTTTTCTTCAGACATAAAGAAACCTCCATTTGTAGAGAAACTACTCTATTTTAACAAATACATAATTTATAGACTATATAAATTTAAAATGACCGTCTCGGACAAAGCCGAAACGGTCATAAGTTTTTTGAAACAGATTCGATTAATAATCCATGCCGCCCATACCTGGAGCACCAGCTGGCATAGCAGGTTCCTTCTTAGGAACTTCGGTGACAATGGCTTCCGTGGTGATGAACAAAGCAGAAATAGAAGCAGCGTTCATGACAGCAGAACGAGTGACCTTGGTTGGATCAATGATACCCTTATCCATCATGTTGATCCATTCGCCAGTCTTAGCATCAAAGCCGAGTTCATCAGCTCTGACCTTGGAAGCATCGATAACATCGTTGCCATCAAAACCGGCATTGACAGACATCTGATATAAAGGAGCAGTCAAAGCGTTGAGAACAACATCGATACCCTTCTGGACATCAGTGTTGTTATCCTTGAGGTTGCCCTTGAGTTTCTTGTAGACCTTCATAAGAGCGATACCACCGCCTTCGACAACACCTTCTTCAACAGCAGCAGCAGTAGCATTGATAGCATCTTCAAGTCTTAACTTCTTATCCTTCATTTCGGTTTCAGTGGTGGCACCGACACGGATGACAGCAACACCGCTGGAGAGCTTAGCAACTCTCTTCTGAAGGTTCTTCTTATCATAATCAGACTTGCTTTCAGCAACCTGACCACGCAATTCAGCAACTCTGTTAGCGACAGATTCTGGATCACCAGCACCATCGACGATGGTGGTGTTATCCTTGGTGACTTTGACCTTCTTAGCAGCACCTAAATCATTGATGGTGATGTCCTTAAGCTGCATGGATAAATCCTTAGAGTAGAAGTTAGCACCAGTCATGATGGCGATATCCTGAAGGATGTTCTTCTGATTATCACCAAATTCAGGAGCCTTGACGGCAACAACATTGAAAGTGCCGCGGAGCTTGTTGACAATCAAGGTAGAAGCGACATCATTGTCTACATCATCAGCGATGATGAGAAGAGGTCTATGAGCTTCAACGACAGACTGTAAGACTGGTAAGACGTCCTGGATGTTGCTAAGCTTCTGGTCGGTGACCATGATGTAGGCATTTTCCAGTTCGGCAACCATCTTTTCAGAATCGGTGACCATGTATGGAGAGATATAACCCTTATCAAACTGCATACCCTGGACAACATCAAGAGTGGTATCAAAGCCTTTGCCTTCTTCGACAGTGATGACACCATCCTTGCCAACTTTATCCATAGCTTCAGCAATGGTATTACCGATTTCAGTGTCACCAGCAGAAATACCAGCAACAGCAGCAATATCAGTAGAAGTAGAAATCTTCTTGGAACTCTTCAATAATTCTTCAGAAACAGTCTTGGCAGCTTTATCGATACCAGATCTGACAAGAACTGGGTTAGCACCAGTATCGACAGCCTTGAAGCCATTGTGAATCATAGCCTGAGCTAAGACAGTAGCGGTGGTGGTACCATCACCAGCGACATCATTGGTCTTGTTGGCAACTTCATAAACAAGCTTAGCGCCAGCATTCTGTTCTTTATCTTCTAATTCAATTTCTCTAGCGATGGAGACACCATCGTTGACAATCTTTGGAGAACCATAACCGGAATCCAAAGCGACGTTTCTACCTTTTGGACCTAAGGTCAATTTGACGGTGTTGGCTAAGATATCAACACCACGTAACATATTATCTCTGGCTTCTTTGCCGTAAGTAACTCTCTTTGCCATAATTTATTTACCTCCGTGAATTAATCAACGATAGCAATGATATCCTGATCCTTGATGAGCATGAGCTTCTTGCCCTGTTCTTCATAATCAGTAGTGGAATACTTCTTATAGATAACCTTATCACCAACCTTGACTTCGACAGTGACCTTGTTACCATCTTTGTCGGTATAGCCTGGGCCAACAGCGATGACGTTGGCAACAGCAGATTCATTATCTTTGGCAGTGGCGATGATGATAGAGCCGACCTTCTTTTCCTCTGGAAGTTTTTCTAAGACGACATAATCTCTTAAAGGTTTAATCATATTGTTTAATTCCTCCGAATTTTAATTCGATTTGACGACTATTTCATATTATAGCCCACAAATTAGCAATTGCAAGTGCCAAGTGCTAATTTCTCTCTTTGCAACTACCAAAAGCAGATTAAAAAGTCCGTATTTATCGCAATTTTAGAAACTGCTAGAAAAAACCAAATTCTTTCATAGTATAATGAATTGAAGGATGTGAAACATGAAAAATACAATCAAATCAATATCATTGGCTTTTGTCTTATTATTAGGTGGCTGCACCTCTAGAACAAATAGCAGTGTCAAGGAGTCAACCACAATCGAACTAGGTGGGTTTTCCATTCATAACCAATATCAGGATGGTCTTATCAACAACACATACGATCAATACTTCCGTTATGGCTATGGCGGAAAGGAACGTTCTACTCCTGAGCCGGTTCATATCGATTTCAGCAACGAATTCCAGACTGCAGATCAAGAATACAAAGTCCAAGTTTCTACCACTAATACCTTTGACACTTATTATCAGACGAGCTGTAAAACCAACAGTTATGATTTCTATAACGGAGAGTTACAACAGGATTACTACGTCCGTTTTTCAAGTGATGATCATTTTGAAACATCAAATATCTATCACTTCAAAATCAAGGATAGCATCTATCGTCCTATCCATCTTGATGGGGTAACCAATGTCAGAGATTTCACTTCCTGGCCCTTATCTAATGGGAAGAAGTTAAAACAAGGTGTGCTTTATCGCGGAGCGACATTAAACACATCTAAATCGGATACCATGTATCTTGAAATCACCCCTTCTGGTCTTGAAGAAATGGTCAACCATCTCAACATCAAGACTGAGATCGATGTTCGTATGAACGTCACGGATAACAACTACAACGAAAATGGTAACTTCACCAACGAAGTCATTCCTGAAGTTACTTATTACAATATTCCTTGGGATTATCGTAGAAAAGATAATTTCATGACGGAATGTAAAGACGTCATCAAGAAAGTGATGGAACAATTATCTATCTCCACTTATCCAGTCTATTTTCATTGTTCACATGGCGCCGATAGAACCGGTGTCACCTTCTTCCTTCTTGGCGCGTTAGTCGGCATGAGCGAAGAAGATTTGTATAAAGATTATCTGTTGACCAATCTTGGTAAAATCGGTGGCACCAGAACCGAAAAAGATCCAAAAACATATATAGAGGACTTAAAAGCTTTAGAAGGAGATACTCTTTCTGAACAAGCTAACTCCTTCTTACTTGACTGCGGTGTTACACAAGAAACGATTAATTCGATCAAAGACAAACTTTTAGAAGATTAAAACCTTAATCTTTCATTTCAGATTGTTTTCTTAAGGCCTTGGATATCATTCTCTTTGGAACAAAGTGAGAGAAGAGATGTCCGGCCTTAATTTTCATTGTTGGAACAATTTCAAATTTGCCTTTTAACAAACCCTTGATGGCAATATGCGCACACTTTTCTTTCGACAAGGAACCGACATTGAACTTGGCGTTGGCAGTCTCTTCAAATCTGGTCTTGACTGGACCAGGGCAAAGAACAGAGAGAGTGACATGAGACTTGTTATCTTTTAATTCACGATAATATCCATGTGCAAGAGAATAGACAAAAGCCTTTGTTGCATAATAGACATTCATGTATGGAGCCACACCAAAGGCAGCGGCGCTGGCAACCATCATAATTCTACCTTGATCCTTCTTCATGAAGCGTAAGAGGAATTCTTTGACCAGAATCAAAGTGGCCACATCATTGACCATGACCATATCCACTTCTTTTTCTAAGGAAGTCTTGTTGATTCTACCGATATCACCAAAGCCAGCATTATTGATAAAGATATCAAAATCCATCTCCTTGGTTTCATCTAAAAGACGATAACATTCTTCTGTCTTAGAAAGATCATATGACCAGAAGGTGATATGAGAAGAAGGATATTCCTTCTTCAATTCGTCTAAGTCTCCTTCTTTACGTGAGATGAGAATCACTT
Organism: uncultured Clostridia bacterium; assembly: GCA_900313465.1. Lineage (GTDB taxonomy): Bacteria > Bacillota_I > Bacilli_A > RFN20 > CAG-288 > Enterosoma. Next base: position 53 of record OMRU01000023.1, on the reverse strand, counting down.
CATAATTCTTCTTCAGCAATTCCTTAGCCATCGCTAGTCCAATACCGGACGTA
>OMRU01000133.1 GCA_900313465.1 uncultured Clostridia bacterium | reverse complement strand
AACGTGACATTGGTAGGAATGTTCTTTTTGCTGAAATATTTACAGGCTTTTAAGCCTTCATTTGTCATTGGTAATTTGATGACGATATGACTAGGATCAATAGCAAAGAGTTCTTCACCCTGTTTGACCATACCTTCATAATCTTCGGCAGTGACTTCCGCAGAGATAGGACCATCGATAAGTTTGACAATCTGAGAAATGATTTCTTTCTGGGAAAGACCTTCTTTAGCAATTAAGGATGGATTGGTGGTGACACCTTTGACATAAGACCAGGTTGAAACCTCTTTAATCTCTTCTAAATTCGCAGTATCAATGAATAAAACCATAATAAGACGACTCCTTTTTTATACTTCTATTGTAGTCAAATTGGGACAAAAAACTATTTGAAATCAACTCAAAACTCGTGGTTTTGTTCACATTTACGAAAAGCAAAATCTAAAGTTACGAAAAAATTTCGGGGAGTTAAGTAAAAAAACCAAACTCATTTTGCAAAGCGCTTACAATCCACTTGACGTAAAGAAGAAGTGTTTCGATAGGCAAATTGAAAAGTCAGGCGTTCAATTTTCTTATCCCTTCGCTTCAACAATTGAAAGGATATACTATGAAATTAAAGAAAGCTGCATTAATGATTCTCCCTTTATTAATGCTTACCGGTTGCGGTGAAACTACTAACCCTTCTACAGCCGAAAATTCTAGCGTCACAGAATCTGTGGAAGCTAAGACGTATGCGATTACGGCTGAAACTGGCGCTGGCTACGAAATCACCAATTTGAGTGCCACGACTGCCAAACGCGGCGACAAGATTACCTTCAAGGTCAATGTCACCGATGCTGAAAAGACCATCTCCAAGGTCAAATACAACACCTCTGAGTTGACTGCTGATGAAAATGGTGTCTACTCTTTCACTATGCCAGCTAGAGCTGTCACCATCTCTGTCGAATTAAGAGATAAGCCAAAGACCTATACCATCACTGCTGAAGCTGGTGAAGGTTATGAAATCACCAACTTATCTGCCACGGATGCTATCGCTGGTACTTCTATCACCTTCAAAGTCAACCTCACTGACACTACTAAGGCCATCAAGGCTGTCAAAGCCAACAACATAAGTTGCGTCAAGACAGGCGATGTCTATAGCTTCGATATGCCAGCTGAAGCTGTCGTCATCAGAGTCGAACTCAACACTGCTCATGCTATCACTGCTGAAAATGGTGAAGGATACACCATTTCTGAATTATCCGATACCAATACTTATCCAGGTAAGACTGTTACCTTCAAGGTCACTGTCACCGATTCCATGAAGGAAATCTCTTCTGTCAAGGCTAACGCAGTGGATTGTACTGCCATTGGTGCTGGTACCTATTCCTTCGTCATGCCAAATGAAGCAGTCACCATCCATGTCAATTTGACTGCTGTTGCCTTAGGCTTGGATTTAACGGATGCCAAGACCGGCTATATCATCAACGAACTTGTCCCATCTCAGTCTGATACATTCACCAGTGAAGGTATCAAGCTTTATACCTCTGATGAACAGGGTCAGTTAGTGGAACTCACCCCTGCTCAGTATGCTACTGTCACCTACACTTCTCCTGATATTGAAGATTTGACCAAGCCGATTGAAACCACTGGTGTCAAGAACATCGAAGTTCACTTTGGCGTACATGTCAGAACCTTCCAGATTGCTGTTGGTACCTACACAGTTGACGATGTCACTTTAGTCCAGCAGGATTTATCTGTCAGAATCTCTGTCGCTTGTAAATACATCGGTTTATCCGAAGCTCAGTTCAAAGCCTTTGACTGGGGTATGGATTTACAGCACAACGACAACGTCGATCATCAGGGTTGGGGTACTGTCCTTGATACCGATAATGAAGGTACCAGCTTAACTTTCGCTTTCGGCGAGGATAACACTGTCACCTTCGGTCTTGATATCACTGCGTTGGATAATGGTTCTTATACCACTCACTTCGGTCACAAGCTTGTCGATAATGGCAACGGTGGCTTCCAGAAGATGGACTTACTCAAGCCAGGCGGAACTGCCAAGAGACTTGTTGTCGGCGATAAGGCCTACATGGTTCAGTTTGGTGCTTTCTGGAACAAGGGCGATTGCGATATCACCATCATGGATGCCAATGCTGATTACGCCAAGGCTGAAAGAAAGATCACTGCTACTACTTTAGCCAAGGAAGAAAACAAGGCTATGCTTACCATCACTGGTCAGTATTCCTCTTACTTCAATGAAGAATTGACTGCTGAAGATTTAGCTTTCTATCTTGACTTTGAACAGTATAATACCTGGACAACCAAGAAATTTGATGAAAAGAACAGCGTCAATGAATTAGATGCTACTTATAATCTTGATACGGTCAACCACACCTACTCTATCTCCTTTGATGTCGCTCAGATCTTAAAGGAGGGCGGCGAAGATAACGGTTGGTTCATGCATATCAACAATTCCTCTAGCAACTTCGAATTCAGCAGCTTACAGGCTACTACCTTAACCATGGATGATGGCTCTGTCATCAAGATGGACTTTGGTTCTAACCTCGGCGCCCCATCTTGGGCTAATGGTCTTGTCACCTTGACTTACACTGCTCCAGTTGTTCCAGATGATGACAATGTCAAGGTCACTTCCTTAAGCTATATCAACAACAATGGCGCGATGGAATTAAAGGTCGAAGGCGATTATAAGCTTTCTACTGGTGTTCCAACTGTCCACGTCGGCGATTTGACTAAGGATGCAACTGTCACAAACAATACTTTCTCCTGTAACATCGATGTTTCTAGTATCGCTGCTGCTAGCGATGTCGCTTTAAGCCTTTCCTACACTGCTGAAAGTGAAGAAAAGTCCATCAATGTCAACCTTGAAGACTTGGCCTCTAAGCCAGCCTTAGGTTCCACTTCTGATGCTGTCTATGGTTACAGAACCAATTCCAAGGGAGTTATCTCCTTAAAGAAGAATGGTAATGATACCTTCTCTATCGGTACTGTCGAATTGAAGAACAATGCCGATAAGATGGAACTCACCGTCTATGGTGGTTTACGTCAGGGTGTTGATACCTCTGAATTATCCTTCTCCTTGAAGAATACTGAATTCACTGCTTCCTTAACGGATGCTGTTGATGCTAACGGTTATGTCAAGTTTACTGTCGATGTCACCTCTGCTCCTGAATTTGTCGATCCAGGCCAGGGAAATGAGCAATACATGTTCTTATTCACTGCTGGAACTGAGAACTTCCAATTCTGGCCAGGCGATTGGGCTTATACTATCGATATTGCTGAAGCTAGCACTGCTACTCACAAGTTCAAAGTTGGTAGAGTCAAACAGGACTGGGGTGAGGCTCAGTACCGTTTAGAAAAAACTGCTCTTTAATTTCCTTCGATATCCTATGGAATATTGTCGCCCGTTCTGGGCGACAATATTTCTATAATAAGAGAGGTCAAGATGAAAAACTTATCTATCGCAATGTTATCTTTATTGCTGTTAACGAGTTGTCAGGTCAATATCTCTACTCCTGAGGTACGGACTTCTGGTTCTTCTATCAAAGAAGAATCGAGTTCTTTAAAGACCTATGAAAAGACCAGTGAAGTAAGATTGACAACTGGTGATCAGGAATCTTTATTTGAAAAAATCGATAACATTGTCTCAAGTGATCATCAAGAAGTAGGCTCAGCTCTGATTGATGTCGATACCAGTT
>OMRU01000091.1 GCA_900313465.1 uncultured Clostridia bacterium | reverse complement strand
ACTTTATATATCTTCATTCCGTTCTTTGTCTTGATTGTTCTTTTCTTGGTCTATGCCTTACTGGTTCACCAGGCTGGTGTCTTTGTCGCTAGAAAGAATCCAAATCTCACTATCGGTGATATCTGCTACAACGCTTTTGCCACGATGAAAGTAGCTGGTGGCAAACTCTTCCTCATCAATCTTTTGTATTTCCTTGAATTGTTGACCTTTGCTGCAGTGATTATCGTTCCTCTTGTTGTCTTTGAGACCTTATATCCAAGTCTTGGATTGTTGGAATATGATTATCAGATGTTTGCCACCATCTATGTCGGTGCCATGGTAATTGTCGGTGTCTTTGTTATTCCTTTCCTTCTTACCGCCTATAAGGTTTCTATCTATCGTCTCATGCAGGATAAGGCCATTGCGGAAAGAATGGTTGTCGCCTATAAGAAGACGAAAGAAGATGAAAGCCAGGAATTTATTTCTCTTACGCCTGTTGAAGAAGATAATGGAAGCATCACTTACATAAATCTGGATGAGAAGGATGACAAGAGAAACAAGAAAGAAGGTAAGAAATGATGATACATCTCATAATTGGTATATCGATCATTTCTGTGGCTGTACTTCTGATTCTCTTTTTTGTCACACGCTTCATTCCTAAGCACTTTTTGAAACTGCAGGTTCTTTCCAATACCAAAGAAGGACTTCTGAGTCCTGATTTTTCCTGTTATCTTGCGGAGAAGGAAAATGCCAACTATATCGAAAACTACACGCTTGTTCTAGACGAGAAGAAGGACAAGAGATTCATCAAGGTGAAATATCAACCCGATGTTCATAACCTAAGCTTCTATGTCGTTCTTTTTGATAATAGACATAAACCGATTGGAATTAAAAGAGTGACAATCAATAACGCCCAGGCTTTAAAGAGTCAACTGATTCCAGTTGAGAATAATGTCGCCGGATTATTCCTCCAGGTGGTGGAAGCCGATGGCGAAGTCTTTGATCAGGAATATCCTTGCTTTATTTCCAGACGCTCTATTCTCAAGGCTTCTATCTTCAATGGATTTATTATCACCATCATGAGTTTATTGATGTCTTTTGGTGTCTCTTTAGTCATGAATGGTGCGTTTTTCTCCTCACCATTATTTGGCATGTACGCTTTCCCAGCGACAGATACACAAACCTTGTTTATTGTCATATTAGCTGTCTTTGCTCTTACCATCCTTGTCTCCTTTTTCCTATTAAGAGCCATCAATAAGAAGTATTTACGTGAGGATGTCGAATTATGAGCAAACTAAAATTTATCAAACGAGTCAAATATCGTAAACTGCTTCACGATGAAGTACCTCTTTCCTCTTATGATGTCTATCAGGATGAAGAAAGAAGATATGCTTTCCTGAATTTCTACAACTCCACTTTGTACACCATCAAATCCTTTAAGATCAAGATTACTTTCTTTACTGCTAGCAGAGACAAACTCAATACGCTTGTTTTTGAATTTGAGCCAAAAGATTTCTTCTCCCATAAAGATTATGCCGTCAAAGAACCTTTGCTCATGCCTTTAGAGGCTGAAGGTTTCAATTACGAAATCCTTGATGTGGAAATTCCCACCAGAGAACAGAACAGAAAAGAAAAACTCAGAATGGATCTTTTGCCAGAAGGCTTTGATTCGAGAAGTTTTGTCACGGGTAAAGACGTTCGTTTTGGTAATCATAAAAAGGGCTGGTTATTCCTTTTTGCCTCTTTCATGGTGGCCGCTACTGGTACCATTCCCTATGTCATCACCAATAATTCTGCTCGCCAGTATTATTTTGGTGGAGATTCTTATCTTGAATCTTTTGAATTTGAAAATGGAACCTATCTCCTGAAAGACGATTCCACTTGTGTTTTACAAAAGATTAATTCCCATGATGGAAAATTTGCTTTACCGGAAACGGTTTACCACAAGGGAGTGGATGTACCAGTTACAGATTTCAATACCGATGCTTTTGAACAATGTTATCTAGATAAATTAATAATTTATGCTAAACTTCCTACCCTTTCTAGTATAAAGAACTGTTTTATCAGCGAACTTTCCTTCTTTAATGATAATGAGATGGTAATCCCTCCTTATTGCTTTAACAACTGCATTATCAATAATGTCTCTTCTCATGAAGATACCAAGATCACTGTTGAAAAAAATGCCTTTACTTATTGCTATGGATTAAGAACGTTACAGGGAAGGTTTACTAACATCAACTCATCTGCCTTTGCTGATTGCTTCAGTTTGCAAAGTCTTTCAATCAGGGGTCAGAATATTGATTCTGGTGCATTTAGTGGTTGCCGCAATATCAATAGCGCCAGGTTACATTATAGTTATATTGCACCGGATGCTTTTGAAGCTGGTGTTTCTTATAACACCTATTCTTCTACTACTCTTGATTTGACTGACGCACTGACTTGTTAGGAGGTATCTATGAGAGATTACAACATCACACAAGAATCCCTTGAAGAACAGAAACTTCAGAAACAAGTGGAAAGTGTCAAGAGATTAGATTCCTATCGCAAAAGCAAAGAAGAGAAAAAGGTCATCAAGAAGAGTTCGACCTTCGGTTTTATTTGCACTTTGACAAGTATCATCACCATCCTTGTCGATATCATTCTTTTTATCATCCTATATCCGAACATGTCGCTGTTTGGTCCTGATTTCATGGCCTTTTTCGTGGATCAGAACCCTGAAGGTGGTGCCGCTTTTGGTCTCAGCATTGTCTTAGTCATCGGTATCATTCTTTTTATCGGTGGCCGTTATTCTTCCAGAAAAGCCCACAGAAAAAAGAAACCCAAAGCCAATCAGGGAGAAGTGGTTGTTCTTCCTTATGATGATTTCCAGTTCCGCAACGAAGTAGCAGAAGAGGAGGATGTCGAATACCTCGATGCTCCAACGCCATTGAATGCAGCTGTCAAGGAAACCGTTTTGGTTTCTCCATTGGCCGACTTGGAAGACGAAGATGAAGTCTCGGGTGCTAACAGTGTCAGGGTTGTCAGAAACTTTGACTTCTTTGATCTTTCTAGCCAAGTCATATTAGAACGCTTCCTTGATGTTTCCAAGAAGATGGGTATGAGCATTTTACCAAGAGAAGGCCTTTCTGTTCTTTCTCATCTCGCTTATTCCAGATTGTTGTTCATTAAGAATTTAAAGGAAGAATACCGTCGTTCATTCCAAAGCAGTTTGAAGGAAACCTTTGGTTGTTCTTCTTATTATATCGATTGCAGATTTATCAAGTCTGAAGACCAGATGATCGCTAATGATGCTTTTACCAACGCCTTAAAAGAAGCAGATGAGAATCCAGATCAGTTTGTCTTCCTTTTCCTTGATCATCTTCCTTCCTATCGCATGGCAGAAGTGTTAAAAGACTTTATCAATGCCATCATCGATAAGAACAATCGTCACAAAGTCAGAACCCCCTATTCTGATGAACAATATCAGATTACACCAAACTTGTATTTCTTCATCTTGTTACCAGAGACCACCGGTACAGGTTTATATGCCTCAGAAGAAGTTTTAAAGTATGCCTCTATCATCAATCTTGAACCATCTAATTATCATGGAGATATTCCGGTGATCAAGGAACGTGTTATTTCCATCTCCGATTTCCGTCATGTCTTAGATATCGCCAAAGGCGAAAAAGGCTTAGACGAAAATGTCTGGAAGAAACTCGATGGTATGGAATCTTACCTCAATCAGATCAAACACTATCATATCGATAATGATATCGCCAACAACCTTGAAGATCATATCGCTATGACGATGAATGTCTTTGATGATGTCGATCACATCGTCGATGAGATTCTCGCCTGTGATCTTCTTCCTTCTATCTTCCGTTATTATCCAAAAGAGAACATCTTTGGTGAAGAAGGTTTAGAACATTACATCAACGAAAACTTTGAAAATGAATATAGTCTCAAGCTGACCAACATGGCCTTCAAGGATTGGGATTATACCTTAAAGCACCCAGCCAACGAAAAAGAGATCGAATCGGTTATGGAAGCCAATATTTCTTCTGTGGAAACCACTGTCAAAGAAGAAATGAAGGAAGAATCTTCCTTAGATACGAAAGAAGAAACTGAAGTGACTGAAGAAGTGGAAGAACCTATCGAAGATACTCCTTCTATCAGCAAAGAAGAAACCATAGAAGAAGTGGAAGAAAAACCAATCCAAGAGGAAGAAAAACCAAATCTTTCTCACGACATTCCTGTTATCGATAAACAAGAAGATGAAGAAATCAAAGAGAAGGAGAATGACTGATGTCCGCGCAAGATATCATTGACGCCTTACTCAGCATGGAAGCAATCCGCATTTACTTCATCATCTTCTGTGTGTTGATCATTGCGATTGCCGCTTCTACCATGATTGCTGGTACGCGTAGAAAAAAGACGACTGTCATCGAAAAGAAAATTGTTGATGAGACTTTTGAAACCCAGGAAGGAACAAGTCATGTCAGCAATTATCATGCCGTTGGTACAGGAACAACTTATACCACCAACAATGGTTTTCCTGTGGCCAAATCTTC
>OMRU01000037.1 GCA_900313465.1 uncultured Clostridia bacterium | reverse complement strand
GATCAAACGCCGTCAAAGTCGCTTCATAGCGTGTATAAGCATCAAATAACGGGCCATCATAAATAAAAGAGACTTCATCCTTTAAGTCTTTTTTATATCCGTTAGAAAAGCGGATTGTTGCATGAGAAATAGCACAACCATCCTCGCTTTCATAATAGAACGCAAAAAGCGGATGTTGGTTATCCGTAACGCAATTTTCCTTTAATCCCTCAACGGTGAATCTAGCAATAGAAATCATAGCAGAACTCCTTTGTATCATTATAACTGCATCGAAGAAAAAAGTCTTCGCCGAGGGTTGATTCTCGGCGAAGACATAAGAGGTTAGTTTTGATTACTTAGTTTCTTCCTTCTTGGTAAGACCAAAGAATGGAACAGCGATGGCAATCAAACAAGTGACAATATAGAAGACAGCAGAGACAATAGACAAGACGGCAGAGTTGAAATCATCCATGGTGAATTCAGCAGCAGCGTTTGCATCAGCACCGAAGATATAGCCTAAACCCTGGGCTCTGGCAGAAATGATATTCATACCACAGGACATAAGGAAGACAATACCACCGAGCAATAAGGCAGTCTCAACAAAGGAACAAACCTTACCGATCGTGCCATCTTTTGGAGCAAAGAGAGCAATGGCAACAGCACCAAGTTCACAAATAATTGCGAAGATACTGAATAAGACAACAAACGGAACGCCCTGATTATGGAAGTAACCAGCACCAGCGACGTTGATGCCATAGAGAATCCAACTGACAATGCTGAGAACAACGACTGGGCAAGCGATATATGCGCCGATACCTAATTTTTTAAGCATTTCATTATTCTCCTTTCAAACCATTAAGAGCAATCATGACAACACCGCCAAGAGAGAGAACACCAAAGACAACAGTCAAGGCAATGATCGTACCTTCCCAAGCTGGGATGACTCTGGTAGTGGTGACATTGACTAAGGCAGAGTTAGCAAAAGCAAATAACTGATACTTGAGATTCTGTCTAGCCTGTTCAACTAAAGTGTTATCGTTTCTGATGGTAGTTGGATTGACAAATGGCCAGCTCTTATCGACACCGCCTTGGCCCTGAGTGATAGAAGCATCGTTCTGAGCGAAGTCAGCCATCATGGTAACAGTAGCCATGACGGAGGAGACAGGATCGAAGTAGTAATTGTTGTTAACCATATCGGTAGAGATGATACCTAAGAAGTTCCATTCGTTACGGAAGATACCAACAAGTAAGCCCTGATTACCAGAGACGTTGGTAGCACCTAAACGGTTGAAGGCGACCATCATACCTAAGGCATGAGCATCTTCAATGGCCATCTGGAAGCCACGTAAGTCAGTTTCACGAACCTTCTGTTCGGTCATATAGACCTGGATACCAGCACGGTTGTGTTCCTGATCGTTGAAACCGATATGCTTTGGACCAACGATGATACCATACTTGTTGGTAGCTTCGATGATACCACGACCGATGATATTGGAAAGCATTGGATCTTCGGATGGATATTCGGTGTTACGACCATTATAAGCAGTTCTATGATAGTTCAAGGCAGCGCCCCAAATTTCATACTTTCTAGTCCAAAGACCGGTGTTACCTAACAAAGCACCCCAGTCATAGGCTAATTTTTCAGAGAAGGCAGAGCCTAAGAGAGTCTGAGAGTTGATGGCTGGAACGAATTTACCAGCAGCGGATTCCTTATCGACAAAATATGGATCCTCATCAGCACTTTCACCATTGTTGGAGGCTAAGTTAGTGCCATTGAAACCAGTTGGGCCATCGTTCTGACCGACGACTGGGTTTTCAACATTGGTAAGCTTATCAGAGACACTACCGCCGTGGATGACAGCACCAACAGCTTCTTCAGCCGTGATTTCAGCGGCTAACTTATTCCAGAAGTTGTTGTTGATATCGCCTAAAGCGTCACCGTTTTCGTTGACATCAGCAAAGGTAAGACCATTCTTTTCACCTTCATAGTTCTTAACTTCATCATCAGTCTTCATGGTGTAGATCTGGTTTCTCAAGATCTTGACCCATTCATCCTTCTTATCAGAATCAGTAAGAGCGAGAGCATTTTCATCAAGGTTGTAATTTAATGGATAAGTGCCCTTCCAGTCATTTCTGGTTAAGTAGGTAATTTCCTTTTCATCCTTGAGATAGTAGTTGATATCAGCATCATCAACCTTGTTGGTGATTTCAGCACCAGAAGCAGACTTAGAGAACGTAGTGGTATCGGTATTCGATTCACTACCATTAGACCACTTGAAGACTTTACCTGCTTCGGCAGTGACATCATAGCCATTATAGGCTTTGACATCAGCAGCATGACCCTGGGCAACAAGGATGTTGTTGACCGCTTCATGAGAGCCATTAGCAGTGGTGAAATAATAATCGCCACCATCTAAGACATAGGTCTTAGCATTTTCGTAATCATAAGAAGCAAGATACTTGGTTGGGACAGAAACTTTGACAGTTCCAGTAGCACCAGCTTCAAGGTGAATTCTTTCAGAAGCCAAGAAGTTGATAGCAGACTTTTCGACCAAGTTGGTCTTGTCATAATCCGTGTATGGAGTCTGGACGTATAACTGGCCTAAGAAGTCACCAGCCTTGGTATCGTCGTTCTTAATTGTGATTTCAGCAACAACGTTACCTTTAACAGACTTATCGACACTGACGTTCTTCAGAGTCTGGGTATTCTTTAAGTAAGACTGACCATGACCAAATGGGAAAGCGACTTCATGATCGTAAGTCCAGACGGTGTCAGATGTATTGGCAGCACCCTTTGGATCACGAGCATTGCCTCTATTTAAGACAGCATCATAATATCTGGTTTCATAATACATGTAACCAGTGTAGATGGATTCCGCTTCAACGATGTACCAGCCACCATTGTAAGAAGAGCCACCAAAGGAACCTGTAGCACCATTTTCAACATTCGCATTTGGCCAACGTGGATCCTGACCAGCTGTGGTAGCAACATCCTGATAATCCTTTAAGTAACCACCACCAAAGTTCATCATGGCTGGGTTCTTGGCAGTATCAAAAGCATAAGTATCGGCTAAAGCACCAGAGGCATTAGCAGCACCGGTCAAGACTTCGACAATACCAGTGAACTGATAGTCATTTGGAAGACCGATATAGGCAATACCATCAACTTCATAATCACCGCCCTTTTCAACAAGAGGACCAACCTCGATGGTGCAGGAAGTATTCAGTAAGACAACAACCTTATCGCAGGTAGCCTTAGCTGCAGCAACAACTGCTTTCTCTTCTGGAGATAAGGCAAGCGGGTTCTGATTCAAAGTGTTGCCGTCGAAATCTCTGGCAATACCAGGACGATAGGTAGCACCTTCTCCACCTGGACGCATCAATGTAACGATAGCAACATCGTTCTTATTGGCTTTGACAGTAGCTTGCCAGTTGTCATCAGCTTTGCCAACTTCAGCATCGGTAAACTTGGCAACAGGAAGTTCTTTGATCTGATAGCCGTTAGCATCATAATCGCCAGTGCTCTCATTTGGAGCGTATGGATATGATTTTACTTTTCTTGTCATACCCCACTGGGTGACTTCGGTTTCGGTAAAGACGCTCAAAGCATTGTCATAGATACCTTTGACCGTTGGATCAAGAGTGACACCAGCGTTCTCTAAGGCTTTGACAAGATCGACAGCATCGCTGTTACCGCCCTTGTTTGGACCATAATACGGCTTGTAGGAAGCTGTACCATATAAAGCAACCTTCTTGCCGATTGGGAAAGCATTGTTATCATTCTTCATGATAACGGTACCTTCACGGCCTTCACGAACAGCCAAAGCTTTGGCAGCGTTCATGAGTTCTTCGCCAGTCTTGTAGTCAGAGATGTATTTGGAGTCAGCGGAGTTAACTAAATAGGAACTGGTTCCGAATGCGTTGTCTACCTGGGTTCTGAATTTGTCTGCAATACCATAACCTAATGCTGCAAGCACGAGGATAGATAAAGAGGCACCAGTGAGACCACGCCATAAGTTAGACTTTTTCATAGACGTAAATTCCCCCTTTATAAAGTGTCTAATGTCTAAACATCCCGAAACCTAGTTTAGCGCGCGTCAGTGGTTGAACCATTTCAAACGAATACGTGATGAAACCGCTGACAACTAGGTAACTTCATTCTACTATTTTCAGAACAAGATTTGCTCGTTTTCTATCGAGTTGTTCATAAACTAGAAATGTAAGCGATTTTTCTCATTAAAATTTTCACAAACAATCAAATTCAATCACGACACTCATAAAAAAGCACAGTAAAGAATGGAATGTCTTTTTACAAATAGCACAAAACGCTAAACGAGAAAGGGGTTTCCAATCATCAAAAAGCAGAAATCAATTCTTCTTAGTCCTGAATGTAGAAAGAAAGATCAGAAATAACCTGTCTTGTTCTCTCTATGGCCGCTTGGGTAGAAAGGTGATTATCGATCTTATAAAAGGAAGTGCCTGGAAGAATCAAATCACTCCAATTAGAAATCACCGGAACAATCAAATGATCATGGAGATATTGTTCGACGATATTTCTCTGTTCGATAGTGGTATTCGGTTTAAGGCAATTGCGGTTTTTCGGAGAGAAGGTAAATAAGACGTTCAGTTTTTTATCTAACAAAGATTGATAGACATCATTAAGACAATTCACAAGTTCTGGAGTGATGGTATTCAGGGTATATTCATCAAGAGGTTGCATGATATGTGTGTCGGTCGGGTTACCTTCTCTTGGAAGAATCAAGTCTCCTTCAATATCATAAGTATCAAAAGAATAACGATTTTCATCGTCATCAAATTGTTTGGCTAGGATGGAATAGTCTCTCTTTGACATCAGGCTTCTTTCATTTAAAAACGTGGATAAGGAAGAAAAGAAAGAAGGATAAGAGGAGACATCGATATAATCCAACAAATCATAATTGCTTTCAAAAAAGGCAAAAAGATTCCATTCAAACTCGTTGTTGGTACCAAACTGATTCTCTAAGCAATGATTATCAAATTCAGGAGAAGATAAGAGAATATCTCCTTCTTTCATGAAATGGGTGATGACATCAAGCTGAGGCTTGATGTTAACATAAGCAAACACACCCATATTGGATACAGCATAATCGGGGTATGCTTCTTCAATCAATCTGGAGTCATAGCCATAACGGGTAGATGAACCAGAAAACAAAACGATTTTCTTTTGATCCTTGATCATATCCAGATAATCAATCTTATCTGGGAAAGTATCATAATAAGTGCCAGAAAAACATGGTAAATCAACAGCATTGATATGAATCTTTTTGACCGTAGAAGGAAAAGAAAAAGGATCCATCTGAACAATGCCATCACAAAGATAGACTTCTTCTAGGGAAGTTTCAAAGAATGCATTGTCTTTGATACTAAGAATGTTTTTTCCTAAGACGACACGTTTTAGTGTGGAACTGATAAAAGAATTTGCTCCGATGCTTGTGACTCTCTTACCATTGATATAAGAAGGGATGACAACTTCTGTCTTATCGCCAAGATATTTCTTGATTTCTAACTGACTTCCAGCCTGGGTCACTTCAAAATCAGATGGGGCACTTTCCTTGATCCACATGGCATATAAGGAAGAGACACCTTGAGGTATTCTTGAACCAAAAGAAACAAAGGTTCCACTACCATCTGAAGAAGTATTCCATCCTAAAGGAAGATAGCCTTCTTTATGGAATATCGAATAGGCATTCAGACTGTTTTCTCTTAAATGATAGTTATGAATAGGAGAGAAAACCATCTCTTTTCCAGCTTTGTTCAAACCACCATTTCCATAATAGCGTAAGCCTTGTTTACTCACTTCCATATTGACAATAAAGGAGTACTGAATGTCTTTTAAAAGCAAATCAAAACCGGTGTTGGTCACATTGAGAATCTCATGATTCTCGTAAGAGACATAAGTTACTTCAGCCGGGGTAAAAAAGTTGACATGAAAGGTGATATCTTCCCCTTTATTGACTTCTTGGATTGGGTGCTCAACGTAATAGTCATGACTTCTTTCTACCATGACTTTGACTTTTTCGTTCCTGACAAAACTCCTATCAGAACAACCTGATAGGACTAAAAACGGGATAAAGCAAACACCCATTCCTCTTTTCATGCTAGTTATTTATTGATGATATTGAATCCAAGTTCCTTATAGGGCTCGACCATCATATCCGTCGCATTGGTGATGATCATATCGTAATCTTTTAATTCACAGGTGCGATAAGGAAGAGACAAATCAAATTTATTCTTATCGACAAGAAGAATATGCTTGTCACAACGTAAAGCGGCAGCATGTTTGATTTCCATTGTGCCTAAAGTAGACTCATAAGTGCCATCAGGACGAATCGCCGCACAACTTGAAAGCATCAAATCCATGTGGAAACGATTCAACATATCCGTGGCCAATGAACCATCTGTCGAATAAGAGGAATACTGAATAAAGCCACCTAAGAAAATGACTTTGACATCTTTCTTTGTCGATAACTTCACCGCCAGCTGTAAACCGTTGGTGATGACTGTCTTGTACTGGAAATTCATGCGTTCTGCTAAGGCAAGACAGGAGGAAGAGTTGTCGATGAAAATCGTATTGAAGAACGGAATCTTGTCTAATGCAATACTAGCAGTTCTTTCTTTGTCGGCCGCATTTTTTTCGATACGAACAAAAATATTGACCTCATCGACACTGTCGATAAACACAGCACCGCCATGGGTTCTTTGAATCATACCAAGTTTCTGCATCTCCGTGAGATCTCTTCTGACCGTCGCGGGCGAAACATATAAGACATGTGCTAATTCATCAACCGTCGCCCTGGAATGTTCTTTCAAATAATCGGAAATGAGTTTGAAACGCTCACTAGTAAACATGTTATCCGCCATTTTGTGTTCCTCTTCTGCTCTATTATGATTGATTTTGATTGTTTATGCAATAACCAACATGTGCTAATATAGAATCATGAATATCAGAAATGCATCTCTAGCTGATTTAGAAGCGATCTATCAGATCGAATATAAGGCCTTTTTGGCCCAAGAAGCCTGCAGCAAAGAAAAACTAAAAGAACGAATCAAGACATATCCTAATCACTTTTATGTGCTTGTTGAAAAAGATAAGATCATTGCCTTTATCGATGGATTCACCACCGATAAGAAGGATTTAACCGATATCATGTATAAGAGCCCATCTC